>JBEIVB010000054.1:0-17242 GCA_040374085.1 Flavobacteriales bacterium
AATGTTTAAGCCGGTAAGGTTAGCGCTAACAGGTGCACCACCGTCAACAGAATAGTTGAGGGTCAAGGATGTAACAGCTGCACCACCAAAGTTGGTTAGGCTTCCGGTAAGGGAAATGGGAAGGTTGTTGCCCGAGTAGCTGGGAACAATTACGTTGTTAACGGAAACATCCGCAGGCAGAGGAGTGTAAATAGTTACGTTGTCTACACCGGCGCCATAAGTCCAGCCCGCTCCGTCGTTATAAAGGAAACCCAATTTAATGTTTTGGTTGGCGTAGTTGGCCAAGCTTACGAATTCGTTTACCCAACCACCTTGACCGGTAAGGGTAGCAAGGTTGGTCCAGGTGGTGCCGCCATCGGTGCTGATGCGCACTTTCATGCTCTCAGTAGCACCCTGATAGGTTCCTTCAATGAAGAAACGCTCGAAGCGAAGAGTAGGGTTTACAACGTTTGTTAAATCAATGGAAGGGCTGATGAGTAAATCAGCGCTTTTGTTGCAGTTGCAAGCGTCGTCGTTGGTTCCTACAAATCGTCCGTGTGCCGGAAATGGAAATGAGTTGCTCGACAAAGCGGTGTTGATTCCGGATTTCCAACCTCCGTCGGTTGCAAGGGTGGTATCCGTCCAGCCGGTTGGCAGGGCAGTGCCGGTGGTGCCTTCAAAGGTTTCTTCGAATACAATTTGCGATTGAGCAGCAAAGCTTCCCAGGGCAAACAGGCACGCGAGGGGTAATTTTTTGAGCATGTTGTGTTTTTTTGATGGTTGTTTTTGCAAACGTACGGAAAAGGCACAAGGTTTAAATGTCCATTAAAATTTGTTCAAAAATTTGTTTTGGGCTCGCGCAGCCTTAAATTGCGACCGATTTAATCGATCCACATGAAACACTTTACCGTTGGGCTGCTGCTCTTCGCCTCTTTTTTGGCCGTCGCCCAACCCACCCCGTCTTTTGTTATCCGAGATGCGGTAAACAACAATCCCGTAACCTCCGAGCAATACGTTTACCTCGACCAGGCTGCAACTTCGGATACGGAGTTTGACTTGCATATTCAAAATGTTTCCAACTCCTCCAAGAACGTAAAGGTGCGCAGGTTGGAACTGTCAACCGTCGCAGCCACAAAAAACTATTTCTGCTGGGTGCAGTGCTACGACAGCACCACAAGTGTGTCGCCTACCGGTCTCAACATCGCCGCCGGAGTCACCAATTTCAATAATTTTCACGCCTATTATCGCGCCAACAACCAACCCGGAGAGTCCGTGATTTTATATCGTTTCTTCGATTCCAACAATCCTTCGGATTCGGTTTCGGTGCGCGTTCATTTTGTAGCTACACCCGCCTCGGTGGCCAAGGTTTCCGAATCTCCTACATTTTCATTCTGGCCAAACCCGGCAAGAGAAACGGTGCAGGTTAGCCTAAACACAGGTGCCCGAGAAGTGTTGTTGCGCAATTTATTGGGTCAGATTGTGGCTCAGCCCTCCATTGAAGTTGGCCAACGTCAGTTGACCTTATCGGTTTCTGCCTTGCCTCCCGGCGTTTATCTGCTGAGTGTGCGCGACCGCCAGGGACGCATTTCCTCTCAAAAAGTGTTGGTGGAGTAACCAGGGTTTATATCCGCTCCCAAACCACACCGCTTTCGGGCGTTTCCTTCAATTCCAGTTTCCAAATGTTGGGAACTCGGGCAGTTAGTTTCTCTGCCAACCACTGAACCAGTACCTCCGAGGTTGGGTTTTCCAGTCCTGGAATATCATTCAAAAGGTGATGGTCGAGCATGACCAGCACGGGCTGGAGCTCTTTTTTCAAATCTCCAAAATCCATGACCCACCCCTCCGGTTGAGCCACCGTGCCTCTAACAAATACCCTTAGGTGGTAGGTATGCCCATGAAGCCTCCGGCATTTGTGCTGTTCGGGAACATTGGGAAGGAAGTGCGCAGCATCGAAGCTGAAATCTTTAAAAATACTGATCATGGATGCAGAAAAACGGGTTGGGTGATGCTGCTGCCATCGGCCTTAAGCAGGCGAATGAAGTAGATGCCCGCCTCCCCAACCGAAACAGGGATGGATTGCATTCCGGTTTGAAGTTGAACCTGTTGTGGTGCCAAGAAAGATTGCCCCAGGCTGGTATATCCTTCTAAAATAATGGAGGCTGCAACCGGTGAGGAAATCCATATTTGCCCTTCTGAGAACCAGACGTTCGGCCTTGTGCCTTCCTCTGTGGATTCAGGCAAACCCAACATGAAGCTTACGCACTGCAAGCTGCGGAAGGCATTTAGCCTGCCCGATCCAAAGCTGCACCCGCATTGCTGAGCACCCAAATAGGTGTAGTCGGTTACCTCCCTTAGGCAAGAAGAAACCTCGTAGGGAAGGAGGTCGGGTTTCATGGCCAGCATAAGAGCCGCAACGCCGGAAACCAAGGGTGCCGAAAAGCTGGTTCCCGAAACATAGCCGTAGCGTGCCCCCGGAAGTGTGGTGGCGATGTTCTCGCCGGGCGCAGCCAAATCTACCCAATCGCCGTAGTTGGAAAACGTTGATTTCAGATCGGTTTGGGTGGAGGAAGAAATGCCGTTGACCCTTTGGTAGGCCGCAGGGTAAATGGGCGTATCCGTATTCTCGTTTCCCGCGGCGCACACCATCACCACACGCTTACGCAGTACAGCGGTATCGATGATCTCGGTTAATAAAAAACTGTTTTCTGGGCTGCCCCAAGATAGGTTTAACACCCGGGCGCCCATGTCTATGGCGTAGGCTATGCCTTCTGCACCATGGGTTACATAAATGCCATTGCTGCTGATTTTTACGGGCAGCAACCGGGTATTCCACAACATGGAAGCTATTCCTCGGGTGTTGTTGGTTGCTCCAGCCAAAACACCGGCCACAGACGTTCCGTGGTTCCAATTGGAATCGGGGGGAAGCACAGAAGGAGAAGAGGTAGAAACATCATAACCCTTATAGTCGTCCACGAATCCGTTTCCATCGTTATCAATACCATCGCCGGGCGTTTCTTCATAGTTGATGAAGATGTTCGATTGCAGGTCGGGATGCAGGATGTCTACGGCATCATCGGCCACGGCAACCAGCACGGAGGTGTCGCCCTGAGAAAAGTCCCATGCCTGAGATGCCTTGATCTTAAGTAAGCCCCATTGCTGACCAAGGAGGAACAAGGAATCGTTGGGCGGCTGTGAGAATCGGTACTTGGGAATGGGATCTACGGTTTTTACAAGGCTGCTGTTGCGCAGGAAAGCCAAAACGACTTCATCGTTGCCATCTGCCTCAACCCGGTACCAATCTTTCAGATTCATAAATCGGGTTTTGTGGAGCGCACTGTCTATGCGGGTTTCCGGGATTCGAGTGAGTTCGGAAAAGAAGGCGCGTTTCGCTTGGTTGGGGCAAGGATTTATCATGCGGACGTAATAATGTCCGGCCAGGCTTTTCAGGGGCAAGGCTGCCACTGTGCAAAGTAGAAATACCCCGATTTTGAAAACCCTTTTGTGCATGCCCAAATTTACTACCTTTCAGGCTCTAAAACGCAGCTATGAAAGGAAAAGTATGGGCCTTAGCCTTATTGATGCTTGCCGGTGCGGCATACGCTCAGGATGCACCTGAGGCGAAGAAGAAAGAAACCCGCCAGGAGCGCCGCGAGCGCAAGGAGAAAGAGAAGAAAGCCTCCGAAAAGAACGCCCGCCGAGCAGAGAAGATAAAAGCTGCCGGAGGCCGTTGATCCTGTTTTCTTCCCGGCTCCAATCCCTCCGCGCTTGAACCTTTATTCGCGCAAACAGACCTGGAAATTGGCCTTGGCCATTTTTGCCGGGCTCATTGTTTTTGTGAGCCTTTGGTACACCAATGGGTTGGTGAAAGACATCGCTCAAGAGGAGCGCCAAAAGGCCCGAACCTGGGCCGGTGTTATTCAAAGTAAGGCCCGGCTGGTGCGGCAAACGAATGAACTCTTTGCCCGTGTAAAACTCGAGGAACGCAAGCGCGTGGAGATCTGGGCTCAGGCCACCCAGCGCGTGCTCCTAACCGGCGACGATGGAGACCGCAATTTTTTCATCTCCATCATCTCCTCCAATAAAACCATTCCGGTGGTGCTGGTCGATCACGAGGGCAACCTCAACAGTTGGCTCAACATCGATTCCGTTTCCGCAACAACTCCGTTCAAACTCACCCGGCGCGAGCGCGGCATCCTGAACCGAGAAGTAGCTGCCATGAAGGCACAACACAAACCTCTCAAGCTGCCGTATTACGGCAAGCTTTATATGAGTCTATATTATAAAAACTCCAAGATCTATTCCGACTTAAAAGCAACGCTCGACCGCATCATGACCTCTTTTCTGGATGAGGTAACTTCCAACACCGCTTCCATTCCTGTGGTCATCACCAATGGATCGGGCACACGCATTCTGTACACCGGGAACCTGCAAACCGAACCTCCCGCCAAGCCGCAACGATTGCCCGCTTTTCTGGAGACCTTCCGAGCCGAGAATGCACCCATTCGGGTCAATCTGGGCGACGGCATCCAAAACGTTATATATTATAAAAACTCCACCCTGCTGCGGCAGTTGAGGATGTTTCCGTATGTACAGCTCACCGTTATTGGCTTGTTTTTATTGGTGGCCTACATCCTCTTCAACACCAGCAGAAAAGCCGAGCAGAATCAAGTATGGTTGGGCTGGGCGAAAGAAACGGCCCATCAACTGGGCACCCCATTGTCATCGTTGATGGGTTGGGTGGATTACCTTGAGGACAAAGGGCAACAGGCCATGGCGGTGGAACTGAAAAAAGATGTGGAGCGTCTTCAGGTCATCACCGACCGCTTCTCCAAAATTGGTTCGGCTCCTGTGCTGCAGGAGGTGCCGTTTTCGGAGGCTACTGCCGGAATGATATCTTATATGCGCAAGCGCATTCCCTCGGGCATACAAATCATCACCGAAGGCGATCCCGAACTCAAAGCCAAACTCAACCCGGTGCTGTTCGATTGGGTGGTGGAAAACCTCATCCGCAACGCCGTAGATGCCATTCCGGAAGGGAAAGGTTGGATTCGTTTGTACCATTATGCAGAATCCAACCGGCTTATCTTTGAGATCAGCGACAGCGGGAAAGGCATTCCCAAGAACCGGTTCAAAACCATTTTTAAACCCGGATACACCACCAAGAAACGAGGTTGGGGGCTGGGTTTATCGCTCACCAAACGCATTGTGGAGGAATACCATAAAGGGCGTATTTCGGTGAAACAGTCAGAGCCCGGAAAAGGCACCACGTTTTTGGTCCAGCTCAAGCGCGCATGATGAACGTAGTGGTTTTGACCGGTGCAGGCATCAGTGCGGAGAGCGGCATCAGAACGTTCCGCGCAAGCGATGGGCTTTGGGAGAATTACAACATTGAAGACGTAGCTACACCCGAAGCATGGAGGAAAAATCCGGAGCTTGTGTTGGAGTTTTACAATCAGAGGCGGCGCCAGCTTGCGGGGGTGAAACCCAATGCCGGACACATGGCCTTAGCCGGGTTGCAGGAGGAGGTTGAGGTGCATGTGGTTACACAAAACGTGGATGACTTGCATGAGCGGGCCGGCTCTCGCCAGGTCCTTCACCTGCACGGTGAGCTCACCATGGCCCGCAGCACCGGTCCGACAGAGGCGGTAACGCACATTGCTTATCATGACCTGAGCTTGGGCATGACCTGTTCGGAGGGGTACCAACTGAGGCCCCACATCGTGTGGTTTGGCGAGATGGTTCCGGCTCTCGAGGAGGCTGCAGCACGGGTGGCGCAAGCCGATGTGCTCCTCATCGTGGGCACCAGCCTCAACGTCTATCCCGCAGCCGGACTGCATCAAGCCCTGCCTGCCGGTAAGCCCATCCTCCTTATAGACCCAGCCGCGGCTGACCTGGCCCACAACCTATACCACCCGGTTACCCTTTTTGCCGAACCTGCCACCACCGGCGTCGCAAAGGCCTGCCACTGGATTCGGAATCTTGCAGCACAATAGGGTGTAGGATTTTTGTCGAACTTCTCTATATTTGTGCACCCAATGCGGAAGTGGCGTAATTGGTAGCCGCACCAGACTTAGGATCTGGCGCCGCGAGGCGTGGGGGTTCGAGTCCCTTCTTCCGCACCAGCCCCGGTAAAAGCCGGGGCTTTTTTTTTGTTCCATCCCAAGCTTCTGGAGGCAAATGAAGCGCATGGGTTAGTTTTGCAACATGCCTGCACACCGCTTTTGGTATCACCCCTTGTATGAATTGCCCTTGCCCGAGGGCCACCGTTTTCCTATGGTCAAGTACCCTCTATTGCGCAGGGAGATGGAGATGCGGGGCTGGTTAAAGCCTGAAGATTTGGGTATTCCCCAGCCGGTTTCGGATTTGGATGTGTGCCGTGTGCACGATCCTTTTTATTGGAAATCGCTTATGGGGTTAACCCTCCCGGAGCGCGCCTGGCGGGCCATTGGTTTTCCGGCTTCTGAGGATGCTGTAGAGCGGGAGTTGCGTCTGGTTCAGGGAACCATAGAAGCGGCCTTGTGGGCCTCTAGCGGCGGCATCGGCATCAACTTGGCCGGAGGAACGCATCACGCCGGTATTGCACAGGGAGAAGGCTTCTGTATGCTCAACGACCTAGCGGTAGCAGCCGCTCATCTCACCCACCACAACCCCAACGCCAAGGTGCTGGTGCTCGATCTGGATGTGCACCAAGGCAACGGCACCGCCGAATGCCTGGCCAATACCCCCCGTACCTTCACGCTGAGCCTGCACGGCCGCACCAACTACCCGTTTCGAAAAGCCCTTTCATCTTTGGATGTGCCCTTAGAAAAGGGCTGCACCGATGTAGAGTACCTTCACGCCTTAGACGATGCTCTTGCTGCAGCTCATGCGTTTGAGCCAAGCGTTGTGCTCTATCAAGGCGGGGTGGATGTGCTGCACAGCGACCGCTTTGGGCATCTGGCCCTCTCCTTTGAAGGATGCGTGGAGCGCGACCGTCGGGTGGCCCGGTGGTGCATAGAAAGAAGGTTGGGCATGGCCTATGTGCTGGGCGGAGGGTACACCCCTGAACTCGAAACGGTGGTGGACGTGCATGCCGCCTGCTTGGAAGCCTGTTTGGAGCTATGGAAAAACGCCTAAAACTCGTTCCTTCGCACATCATGCGTTGCCTCGTTGCACTCTTTTTTTGGGTTTTGGGATTTTCCCCACTTATGGCCCAAGCGGCTGATCCGGTGGGGGTTTCCGTAAACCGACTGTATGGATTTACCATGGTCCACCGTCCATCCATGCAGCACCTCAGAGATCGGCATTATGCTTTGTGGGATGTAAGTTACGTGCGCCAAACAACCGGACGACATGCTTGGGAGCGTGCCTTTGGATTGCCCCGCTGGGGCGTTAGCCTCTTTGCCACCGATTTTGGCGGTTCGCCCCTTTTCGGCACCGGACTGGGCGCGTTCATCTTTTTAGACCGAACCCTCTATGCCCACTCCCGTTTTCGCTGGAGCCTACTTACCGGCACCGGCATGGGATGGGTAACGCGTCCCTTCGATACCAAAGAAAATTATAAGAACAACGCAATTGGTTCACAGCTCAATGGAGTGGTGCGTATGGAGAGTCGTTTGGCATTTGCTCTTTCCTCCCATCTTCAGGCCGGTGTGGGCATTGCCTTAACTCATTTTTCAAACGGGGCATCCAGAACGCCCAACCTAGGCATCAACAACGCTTCGGTCCAAGCCGGTGTTTCTTGGTGGCTGGCAGCACCCAAGGTGCAAGCACCGCCCGACACCTTTGCCCGGTTTCAACCTTCCGCACAATGGATGGTGTGGGCCTTTGCCGGAGGAAAGCAGAACTACCCGGCCGACGGTCCGGTATTTCCGGTAGGCGGTTTTAGCTTTCAGCGCAGATGGAACACCAGAGAAAGCGGAGGCTGGCTTGCATCACTCGATTTTTATTACAACGGTGCTATGCGGGCCGAGTTGTTGCGCGACGGCGACACTGCCTTGGCCAACACCTTTCTGGGCCAGGTGGGAGCATCGGGTGCATACGAAGTGCGCATGGGCAAACTGCGCATCCCCATCTTTTTGGGCTTCTACGTGTGGGATCCTTATCGGAGAAACGGAATCGTTTATCAGGGACTCGGTTTCCGCTACGAGCTTTCAAAAAGCTGGGAGGTGGCCTTACTCCTAAAATCGCACATGGCAAGAGCCGAGTACCTGCAATGGGGGCTGGCCTATCGTTGGTAACCGCACCGCAAATCCTTTACCTTTGAGCCATGCGGATCGTCCACATTCTTGCTTTGTTGTTTGCGCTGGCGGCATCCTCGCTTACCCGTGCGGCAACGCCCTCGTTTTCCATCGGACTCTTGAAATACCGCGGTGGTGGCGATTGGTACGCCAACCTCGAAACCAGCCTTCCCAACCTCATCCGATTCTGCAACCAGAACCTCCAGACCAACATCGCTCCTGAGCAGGTGGTGGTAGACGTGGGCAGCATGGACCTGTTCTCTGTTCCCTTTGTGCACATGACCGGACACGGCAACGTGGTTTTCTCCGATCAAGAGGTACAAAACCTACGCACATATTTGATCGGCGGCGGGTTTCTGCACATCGACGACAACTACGGTTTGGATAAATTCGTGCGGGTTCAAATGAAACGTGTGTTTCCCGAGCTCGATTTTATAGAATTGCCTTATAGCCATCCCATTTATCACCAGGCCTACAACTTTCCCAATGGACTGCCTAAGATACATGAGCACGACAACAAACCTCCCCAGGGTTTTGGCATCATTTTTCAGGGGAGACTCGTGTGTTTTTATTCCGTGGAATGCGATTTGGGCGATGGATGGGAGAGCACCGAAGTGCATCAAGATTCAAAGGACGCGCACCTGAGAGCGTTGCAGATGGGTGCCAACCTCATTCAATACTCCTTGCTGGGTGAGGGTTTTAAGCCTTAATGGCTTTGTTTGCGGAAATCCTTCAGGCGTTTCTCCAATTCCTTGAATACCGTTTCGGTTTCTTTTTTGGGCAGCTGCAGGCCCAGTCCTATCTTTTTTCCATTATAAAAAAAGACCAGCCGCTCAGCTCCAATCACCCAATAAGAATCTTCCATAACGGCTGCAAAGCTCGACTTCCCCGGTTCCGAAACCTGAAGAGAGGTAATGCCATCCAAGGTGTAGGGTATTGGCAGCCCACGACCGTTTACCCGTTTCTCGTAGGTAAATCGGGTAGGAGAGAGGCGAATGATTTCAAGTCCGTTTTTGCGCCACCAATACGCGTTCCAAACCCGGAAGGCAAAGTAGGCCCAGAAGGCAAGGTACACGAACAGGATCAGTTTGTTTTCTCGGGGCATGGGCATCCACAATTGCCAAACAACCACCGCACCGCAGGCGAGCCAAACGATGAGCCAACCGAGCATGAGTTTGGTTTTGCCGGCATCTCGAACCGGTTGAATTTCCAACACGCGCTCTTCTCCTTCCTGAAAAATTCGAACTCTTGGGGCTGGTGTTGGCATAGTTAATAAAGTTTCACCTGCGTGCCTTGTCCCGACTCTATGCGGAATTCGCGGGTTATGCTGTAAATGGTTTCTTTGGCACTTTTCGAACGAAAAACAATCATGTAATTACCCGGTTGAAGAACAATGTTCTCGCGGGTAAAATTCTCGTTGAGGTCATACAACCACTTTGTCTTATTTTTTTCCACAAGCAGCAACTGTCCATATCCGGGTGCGTTCATCTGCACGTTGGCAATACCGGGGTCGGGAATCTGAAGGGTGGTGGTCTTGCTCTGCGACACCTCCACATCGGGTATCAACACGCGGGGCATGGAAAGCACCTCCAGATCGTATTTTCCGGTGAGCAGGCGTTGGCCCCGGTCAGCCTCCAGAACCACCAAGGTTTCTTTTTCTCCTTTTTTGCGCAGAATGGCTTTGAGGCCTTTGTAATCGGTGGTGCTGGCCTTCAGCAGCACGCTGCCTTGGGGTGCATCCACCGCAATAAGGGTGTGTTTACCGGGCGTAAGCTCTATGCCCGTTTTTTCAACGGGAGGAACGGTATGCACCACCATACGGTAGGTGCTCAAGGGATCAAGGGGAATGGTGTCTGGATTGCCGCGGTGGTTTAAGGTGTGCATGTAATGGTATTTCATTACACCGGTTTTATCGTCGTAAAAGCTTAGGGTGGCGTTGGTCTCGGTGGGTTTCCCATAGGTGTCGAGCAGGTTAACCTGCGCGGTGGTGCTGTTGAGCGCCTGTGATATGATGACGCCCATAGCGGTCTTAAAAGATTTCTCGCTGGTAGCATCAAAGAACTTACCTACGCAATCGAAGGTTTTCTTGAAGTTTTCATCGAGACCTACTCCAATCACAAAAGGCCGAAGCACAATACCTTTGGACTGCAGTGCGGCTGAAACCGCACAGGGGTCACCATCGCATTCCTCCACCCCATCGGTGATTAGTACAATGATGTTGCGGCAGTTGGAGCATGCCGGAAAATCGGCGCCGCACTGTTCTAAGGTGTAGGCTATTGGCGTAGTTCCCTTGGGCTGGGCTTCCCGAATTTTCTGGCGAAGTGCACCCCAGTTGCCCGAAGAAAAGGGCACCTCCAGACGGGTATCCTTGCAGTTGCGGTTGGGCTGAACGGCGTTCTGGTGCCCGTACATGCGCAAGGCAACCTGCACGTTTTTCAAGCGACTTAAGCTGTCAATGGCCGAATTTAAAATGCGCTTGGAAATGTCCATGTTGGTTGAACCCTCCCATCGCTTGCTCATGCTCAGGCTGCAATCGAAAACGAACAATATGCGGGTAAGCGGAGGCTCAGGTTTGGATTGCCCAAAAGATTTCAAGCAGGGTAAAAGAAAGA
Source organism: Flavobacteriales bacterium (assembly GCA_040374085.1). Classification (GTDB taxonomy): domain Bacteria; phylum Bacteroidota; class Bacteroidia; order UBA4408; family UBA4408; genus JBEIVB01. The sequence goes on from JBEIVB010000054.1 coordinate 10,811, forward strand.
CCGCAATAAGCCCAATGGAAACGAAGGCAGGGCGCACCCGCAATAAACGCGTTTTATTCATCTTCCTCGATGTACTCACGTTTCACGAGTTTCTTCGAGAGGGTGAGGTGGAAACCCAAGGTCCCATATCCGCCTATAACGGGAACATACGGTACCACTAGGCCTTGGGTACGGTAGTATGGCGCAAGGTATTGAAGCTCAAAGGTGGTGTTCCACAAGGGGCCACACCAGGTTATGCCCACGTGAGGTGTTATGAAGATCCATTTGCCCTGACCAAAGCTCGATTCTCTCGCATTCTGTATTTCCAGCCAAGTACTGAGGCCATAATACAAGTAGTGCTCCTTTTTCTTTTTGAAGTTCCAATACCCTTGAAGGTTGATTTGAGGCCAGGCCCGAAAATTGGAAAACAAATCGGGTTTGTAATCGAGTCCTTCGAATTGGCTTGAATTTGACCGGACGTGAAAGGCTGTATTCAAAGCCAACCCGGCATTGAAACCGTAGGTAGAACTGTCGTTGTGGTAGAGGTGGTAAAGTCCTCCAATATCGGTTTGCACATTGCCATAAAAGGCCGAGGTTACGTGAACCCCGCCATAAACCGTAAGGCTGTCTGTAATGCCTTGTCCGTAATACAGGGAGGACAGAGGAACCGGAATGGGCGTTCCGCCCAGTTTCACCATCGGGCCTCCAATGTTACCTCCGATGCGTTTCTCTCCTTTCCGCAATGGTTTAACAAAGCGGGTAGGAGCGCACCCGCTCATTACGAAAAGCAGACAGGCGATTGCCAAAACTAAATCCACTCGGGTAAAACGTTGAACCATGCAGTCTAAAAGGTAGGCGGTAAAAATAGCCTTTTTCCCCATTCCGCAAGAAGGATTTCCGGTGAAGGAAGGGCCATGGAAAACATGACGAAAATCATATCCATGGCTGATGTACATCATTCTACCCGCGAATGAGCGGGGGTACTTTTGACCCAATCCCAAAACATTGCGAAGATGAGCGCTCTTTTTCTCCTTATCGGCATCAGCCTATTGGTTGCCTCGGGCTTTCTGGTAGCCTTTTTATGGTCGGTTCAAAATGGGCAATTCGACGACACCCACACCCCGTCTGTGCGCATGCTCTTCGACCGCGCCGAGTACCAGTCGAAATCGAAAACCAACGGAAACAAAGAGGTTCTTAAAAAGGGGTAGCCCCAAACCACATTCATTAAACTTATGCAACTGGATCAATTTTCCTACGACAACAAAATCGTCCGAAACTTTGCCTACGCTACCATTCTCTGGGGCATTGTGGGCATGACCGTGGGCCTTTTAGTGGCCCTGCAACTTGTGTTTCCCGCTCTGAACTTTAACCTGCCCTACACCACCTTTGGACGCATAAGGCCATTGCACACCAACGCCGTCATCTTTGCCTTTGTAGGCAACGGCATCTTCACCGGCGTATATTATTCCTTGCAGCGTCTGCTGAAAACCCGCATGTGGTCCGATACCCTAAGCCGCCTCAACTTTTGGGGTTGGCAATTCATCATTGTATGCGCGGCCATCTCTCTGTTGATGGGTTTCACCACCGGAAAGGAATATGCCGAGCTGGAGTGGCCCATCGACATCCTCATTACCTTAGTTTGGGTAGTGTTCGGATGGAACCTCTTCGCAACTATCCTGGTGCGTAGGGAGCGTCATTTATATGTGGGGGTGTGGTTTTATATAGCCACCTTCGTTACGGTTGCCATGCTGCATGTGGTGAATTCTTTTGAGTTGCCGGTGAGCTTCATGAAAAGTTACTCTTGGTATGCCGGTGTTCAGGATGCCCTGGTGCAGTGGTGGTATGGGCACAACGCTGTTGCCTTCTTCCTCACCACGCCCTATTTGGGACTCATGTATTACTTCGTGCCCAAGGCGGCCAACCGCCCGGTGTATTCCTATCGCCTTTCCATCATACACTTTTGGGCTTTAATATTCCTGTACATCTGGGCCGGTCCTCACCATTTGCTGTACTCCGCCTTGCCCGATTGGGCTCAGAGCTTGGGAACGGTGTTTTCGGTGATGCTGATTGCGCCCAGCTGGGGCGGCATGATCAACGGCTTACTTACCTTGCGAGGAGCCTGGGACAAGGTGCGGGAGAGCGTGGTGCTGAAGTTCATGGTGGTGGCCATCACCGCATACGGCATGTCCACCTTCGAAGGGCCCATGCTTTCTCTGAAAAATGTAAATGCAATAGCGCATTTTACCGATTGGGTGGTGGCTCACGTGCACGTGGGCGCCTTGGGTTGGAACGGGTTCCTAACCTTTGGCATGCTGTATTGGTTGTATCCCAAACTGTTCAAAACCCAGCTCTACAGCACGCGTTTGGCCAATGTGCATTTTTGGTTGGGTACGCTCGGCATTGTGTTTTACGCCGTTCCCATGTATTGGAGTGGCTTCACGCAGAGCTTGATGTGGAAAGAGTTTACCGAAGACGGTATGCTGCGGTATCCCAATTTTTTGGAAACCGTAACCCAACTCATGCCCATGTATGCCTTGAGGGCTTTGGGCGGTACCATTTATTTGGCTGGAGTAGTGATTATGGCCTACAACCTGGTGAAGACGGCCAAGCAAGGGGCCGCAGTGGAGGATGAAGCAGCGGAAGCACCTGCTTTGGTGAAAGCCTATCAGCCGCATCAGAACGAACACTGGCACCGCTGGATCGAGCGCCGACCTGTGCAGATGCTGGTGCTCAGCCTCGTGGTGGTGGCCATTGGCGGGGTGTTTGAGCTGGTTCCCACTTTTCTTATAAAATCCAACATACCCACCATCAGCTCGGTGAAGCCCTACACCCCGCTGGAGCTTCAGGGGCGCGACATCTACATACGCGAAGGCTGCTACAACTGCCACTCCCAACTCGTACGACCCTTCCGCTCCGAAACCGAACGCTACGGTGAGTACTCCAAAGCCGGCGAGTACGTGTACGACCACCCATTCCAATGGGGTTCCAAGCGCACCGGACCCGACCTGATGCGCCTCGGCGGCAAGTACCCCGACTCTTGGCACTACAACCACATGGACGACCCCACCACCATGTCGCCCGGTTCCATTATGCCGGCCTATCCCTGGCTGATCGACAATACCTTGGATGTTGCCGGAACCCCTGCAAAAATCGCCGCCATGCGCACCCTCGGCGTTCCATATCCGAATGGTTATGAAAACAAGTCCATTGCCGACCTAAACCAACAGGCCAAAGCCATCAGCAATCGTTTGGCCAAAGAGAAAATTGAGGTCGATAGCGATAAAGAAATTGTGGCGCTTATAGCCTATTTGCAACGCTTGGGTACCGACATCAAGGGATCAAAAACTGCTCAAAAATAACCTGGCCTTATGAAATTCATTCACTACCTCGAGCGCATTTCCGGCATCAGCGTCTATCCTATGATTTCGCTCCTGCTGTTTTTTGCCTTCTTCAGTTTCTTGTTGTGGTATGCTTGGAGCGCGCCCAAAAGGCTCATGGATTATGGAGCCGATCTTCCCAATTCAGATGAGAATGTGTAATTTTTTTGTGTTATGAAAACAAAACGCATATCAATCCTTGCCTTTTTGTTGGTAACCTTTTTCAACCCCCTTTGTGCACAGGTTGGGGCTTCTGCAACCCCTGTTCAGCCCGATCCTCATGCCATGGGGCTGCTCAACAACCTTTTGTTTTGGATCATGGGGTTGAGCATTCTGGTTCTGTTCATCCTCATTATGGGCCTGGGGCGCTTACTGAACAGTTTGGTGGAAGGCAAAATCTCCATGGAGCTGCCCAAAGGAACCCTTCCAGTAGCCGTGCTGCTGGTTTCCATGCTCATTTCCGGCAATGCGGTGTGGGCACAGGTGGCCGCGCCTACCAACGGACCCAACACTTATGGAGGCATGGATGCAACCCTGTTCTGGGTTATGGTGGCCGCCTTGGTGGTTGAAATTGCGCTGTTGATATCGTTGCTGACCACCATTCGAAACGTGCTCTCTGCTATGGGTGCAGAGCGCGAGCCGGGGTTCTTGAGCCGCCTCTTCACCTGGAAATCGTGGGAGAAGGGCCTCACCGACGCAGTTCCCATTGAGCGCGAATCGGAGGTGATGACCGACCACGAGTACGACGGCATTCGCGAACTCGACAACAACCTTCCACCCTGGTGGAAATACGGTTTTTATGCCACCATCTTATTCTCCTTGGTTTACCTGTTTAATTTTCATGTGGGTCGGATTTGGGATCTTTCCGATGGAGAATACCGCAATCAGCTGGCTGTGGCCGAAGAGCAAAAGCAAGCGTATCTGAGGGTGCATGGCGCAAAGGTGGATGAGAGCACGGTAAAATTGCTGAAGAACAGCGACGATCTGGCCACCGGAAAGTCGGTGTTCGATAAGAACTGCGTGGCCTGCCATGCGGCAGATGCAGGTGGAAACGTAGGTCCCAACCTAACCGATGATTATTGGAAACACGGGGGAAGCATTCAAAGTGTTTTTAAAACGATTAAGTACGGCGTGCCCGATAATGGCATGATCGCTTGGCAGGCCACATTAAAGCCACAAGAAATACAACAGGTGGCCAGCTACATCCTCAGTCTGCACGGCACCAAGCCCGCCCATCCGAAAGCGCCCGAAGGCGACCTGGAACTTCAAGTAGCGGATAGTGCCGCGGTGCCCGGAGTTAAAGCCGACAGCTCCAAAACCAACATGGCATCTGCCACCCCCGGAAAAACTGCCCATCCGTGAATCCAGGACAAGAATCGGCACCACTGGACCAGTCCTTTCGCGACGCGGTAAGCACCATCGACAAGACGGGCAAGCGGTCGTGGATTTTCCCGGTTCAACCCAAAGGCCGACTCACCCACCTAAGAGAGCTCACCAGCTATTTCTACTTACTTATTTTCTTCTCCCTGCCGCACCTAAAAGTCAACGGCGAACCCTTGGTGCTCATCAACGTGCTGGAACGGAAGTTCATCCTGTTCGGACTCGTTTTTTGGCCTCAAGATTTTGTATTGTTTGGACTGGCCATGATCACGTTTGTGGTATTTGTGGTCTTGTTTACCGTTGTGTTTGGCCGCTTGTTTTGCGGTTGGGCCTGTCCGCAAACGGTTTTTATGGAAATGGTATTTCGCCGCATCGAGTATTGGATAGAAGGCGATGGTCGTCAACAAAAAGCACTGAGTGCGGCGCCATGGAATGCGGGAAAAGTGCGGAAACGGCTGCTTAAACTCAGCATCTTCTTTTTTCTTTCATTCCTAATATCCAATAATTTCCTAAGCTACATCATCGGCTTCGATTCCCTATGGGCCATTGTTACCGGTCCTTTGGAGGCCCACGTGGGCGGGTTCAGCGCTATGTTGGTTTTCAGTACGGTGTTCTTCTTTGTGTTTGCCTACATGCGCGAGCAGGTGTGTTTGGTGGTGTGCCCTTACGGCCGGCTTCAGGGCGTGCTGTTGGATCCCAACTCTATTGTGGTGGCATACGATTATGTGCGCGGCGAGCCTCGTCATAAGTTCCACAAAAACGAAACCCGCACCCAAGGCGATTGCATAGACTGCCGTGCATGTGTAAAGGTGTGCCCAACGGGCATAGACATCCGCCATGGAACGCAATTGGAGTGCACCAACTGCACCGCCTGCATCGATGCCTGCAACCGCATCATGGAGTCCGTTCATTTGCCTCAGGGACTCATTCGCTATGCTTCTGAGACGGGCATTCGCACCGGGGTTCCTCTACGCCTAACTCGGCGCATTATGGCCTACAGCTTGGTGCTGTTAACCCTGCTGAGCACCCTCACCTTTGCCCTGGTAACCCGAAGCGATGTGGAGACTACGGTGCTGCGCGCACGCGGACTTTTGTTTCAGGAGCAGGGTATAGACTCCGTGAGCAATTTGTATAATATTGAATTGGTGAATAAAACCCATGAGAGCTTCCCCGCAAGCTTCCGCTTAGAGGGTATCCCCGGAAGCATAAAGCTGATTGGCTCCAGTCGGATAAGGGTGGAAAAATCCTCAATTTGGAAAGGCGCATTTTTTGTGGTGCTGCATCGTAAATTCCTTATCCGTCGAAAGTCAAAAATCTCCATCGGCATTTACCGAGATGGCCAATGCGTAGACCGCGTGCAAACCAACTTTCTTGGTCCGGTACATCGAACACACTAAAATCTAATGGTTATGATAAAAGCCTTTTCAAATTGGGGATTTCGGGTAGCTGCATTGTACACCGGTTTCATCTTGTTGATGGTGTTCATGGTATATCAAAGTGCCCGGCAGCGCATGGATCTGGTAACACCGAATTATTACACCGATGAGCTTATGTATCAGGCCCGCATCGATGCCCGCAATCGATTCGATGCGTTGGAGAAGCCAATGGTGGTTTCTTTGAGTGCACGGGCATTGCACCTCGCGTTGCCAAAAAGTTTGTCAAACGGGATGGTGAAAGGTCAAGTCCTTATTTACCG
>JBEIVB010000099.1:0-8140 GCA_040374085.1 Flavobacteriales bacterium
CCGTACGCACATCCTGAACATAGAGGCATTTCGGTTGGCCATGTGTAGGTTGTTAGACCACGTTGCTTTTATAAAATTATGTTTCCCTCTTTATGCGGAGTTTTTTGCCAACATCGGCATCCCACTTTTGATTGAAGAGTTATTGGGCATGTTCTTGGTATAATGTCAAGAATTTTTTTCTGCCAAAGGATAAATAGTAAAAAAACAACACAAAAATCGGGACTGCCAATAAAATGAGATAATAGAAACCGGCGAGTTCAGATAGTATAAAGTGCAAAACAATGATAACAAGCCCCAAAGGCATTAGGGTTCTACCGTGTTTAAATCCACCAACGCTCATACGGACCGCTTCATTTTCTTTAAGCGTTACGGTAACATCCGGACTGCTGCACCAATCCACTTTGGCCGTTACAGAATGTTCTCCGGCAGTAGTTGAAAAATCTTTGGTTTCGCCATTGGCAATTGTACCAACTTGCGTCCCGTCAATAAAGACTTTGTAATCTCTAAATCGGTTGTTGTACTCATTGGTTCGTTGTATTCTGATGGTCGCCATATTTCTGATGTTTTTGTCTTGCTTGTTCAACTTGTGAAGCTAATAATATAAAGCGATAAACGTGTCTGAACCAACTGAAAACTGCTTTGCCACCAACCTTCATACGAAATATACACCGCGAAAATTAGGTAAAAACACCATTTTTTACCTTTGCATGAAATCTGTTCCCATTGTGCAGTTATCTTACCCAAACAAAGCGACTGACCTGTTGGTTTTTTTCCAAAGTTCAATGTGAGGGTGGTTGACTTTTTCAACCGGAGGTAATTCCCAAGCTGGATTTCCTATTTGCATTTTGCGCTTCACCTTCCGCCAAAAACATACCCCTTAGCTTCTTTCCCAATAATCCAAATCAAAGCAGGGCCCATGCCGGAAGGCGTAAAGCATATCGTTCGTACATCCTGAACATTCAACCATTTCGGTTGCCCCTTGTCGGGGGCTAAGAGCACCCGGGTTTTATCTACGGCCACTACACCGCCTTGGGGCATCGGATATAGATTAAGTGGGTAAAAATCTTCGGGCCAGGGCGTTGGTGCAGATTTGCCCTCCGGCGCAAACAGGTTGATGCGGTTGCCGACTCGGAAAGCCAGCACATCTGCTTTTCCACTGTGCCATACCGCCACAAGCTTACCCGGAGGCATGGGCTTATCGATGCTGTCGGCTTGGTTGAGAGAGAGCTTGTATAAGCTGTTGCCTTTTTGCAACCACCAATGCGATGCATCCGGGGCTTGCACGGCATACAACATGCCCTCTGGTAAGGTAGCCTTGCGTTTGCTTTTTCCTTTTTTGTTTTTGCGCACGAGGCTGCCATCGGTGCACACCACCCAATAGGCTCTGTCTTCGCCCTGCTGCACGCTCATAACGCGATGCAAATCGGCACCTACGCTAAGGTTGCTTTTCCAATCGGGCACCGGCTCTCCGGCCGACTGGTAGTTGAGCACCAACCCGGTTTGGGTGGGCAGGGCAATGCGGTAGGTGAGGGTAGAGGCATCGCCCACTGCAGTAAAGGGTGCAATGGGTGGTTCGGGCAGGGATACAGGGAAGTTGCGGGCCTCTTTTCCTTTCGGGGTAAAGGCATGGAGCTTATCGGCTTCCATAATCAATAGCCTATACCGGTCGGCTTTGGAGGCCATGGGGTATATGCCGGGCCAGCTTGCTTGTGCAAAGGTGTGTTCCCAGGCAAGGTTGCCTTTTGCATCCAAGGCCTTTAGGCTTTTACCTGCCTCCAGGGTCAAGAGCACGGGAAAGCTGTCGGTGTTCAGCAGGGGTAGAGCTTCTGCTAAGAGGCTGTCGGCTTCGGGCATACGAAAGCGAAACACCGGAAGAGGCTCCCGTGGGCTTTCGATTTCATAATGTTCGGTAAATGAAAACAATCCGGATGCGGGCCTTCCTTCCTCTAATTTTCTGAAGCCATCTGAGGTTGGCTGCACCACAATCAATGCGGCTTTCCTTCCCTCTGCCTCAGGTAGGACCGAGGGCAACAAAGCGAGGTGCTCGGGCCGGGTTACCAGCATCCATCCTTCTGCAGTTGGCCTCACGGCTTTCCAAATGCGGCTTCCCAATGGCGTGATGGACCAAGACACCGGCAGCAGAAATCCTCCACCGGGAAGTGGCAGAAGTCCGTCTACCGAAGGCAATGCTTTTCCGCCCAACCAACCCAGGGCGATGGTATCTGCTGCGCTGCACAAGGTGGTATGCACGGTGGCTAGGGCCAATGAGGACGGCCTCAGGGTTATAGATTTTCCACTGTCGGGGCTGAGGGTTATGCTAAGCCCATCCACCTTCCATTCCTTACCCTGAACCAAGGCGTTGCCCAGAGATGTCAATAGCTTTAATGTGCCCGCAGCAGATTTGCCCAACCAGGCAGGAGCTGCCTGAGCGAGGCCTTCCCACACCACGCTGTTGGGCTCCCATTTGAGGCTGCCGGCCTTCCAGCCCTCTCCGCCTTTTTTAGCCCACATCACATCGTAGGGGTTGTTTTGGGACAACAACAAATTTCTTATGGGCGAGGATTTCTCAGAGGGTGACGCAAAGCGCTTTTGCACCATACGTGCCAGTCTTCTGCTCTTGCTCACCACCCAGCGATGCCGGGCCTGAGCCAGCCACCAGCCCTTCTCCCAAGGAAATGGGCACATGCCGGCGGTGTCGGTGGCAGGATGCCAGTCGGGCAGGTCTGCCCATTGCTGAACCGCCTCCAGCACCCGGTGGGCAGGCCAGTTGGCACCGGGTTCAAACACCAGCACGAGGGTGTCGGAGCAGCGCATGCCCATCATGGTGAGGGATTTAATCCATTCACCCGCACCGGCATCTTGCTGGGCTTTCAACAGCCACTCGTTCCAGCGCTGGGTGCTCCAGGTGTTGTGCGCATCGAGCATGGCGCGCATGGGATGTCCGTCCGGCAGCTGCCACCATGCCAAAAGATGTTCCAGTGGGCGCGGATCCACCCAGGCTTGAGTGGCCTCGGGCAAAAGGCCATCCCACAGGGTGTTTTCGGGCAACTGCCGCTCTTTCAAACGCAGATAGCCCAGCACCAGCAAAACCAGCACCGGTAAAATGAGCATGGTGGCCAGAATGCGTTTGGTCATGGTTAGGCGTTGGTTTCGAAGAGGCGCTTCAACTCGGTGGCTTCAGAGGGCTTCATCTTGCCGGCCAGGATGAGGCTGAGCTGCCTGCGGCGCAAAGCTGAGGCAAAACGTTCCTGTTCCAACTCGGTTTGCGGCATCACTTCGGGCACACCAATGGGACTGCCCATCTGGTCTACGGCCACAAAGGTGTAGATGGCTTCGTTGCATTTGCGCAGTTCTCCGGTGCTGTGGTTTTCGATGTACACATCTATGCACACTTCCATAGAAGTGCTGAAGCTGCGCGATACTTGTGCGCTGAGGGTTACAAGATCGCCCAGGCGTATGGGCTGGTTGAAGGAGACGTTGTTTACGGCTGCGGTAACCACCACGCGCCGGCACAATCGGTGGGCCGAGATGGCGGCCACCATGTCGAGGTGGTGCAACAACCTGCCGCCCATCATATTGCCTAAGGTGTTGGTGTCGTTGGGTAAAACGAGAAAAGTTGAAATGGCGCGCGTTTCAGATGCGGGCTTCGGTTGAAGAGCCATGGAGGGTAGGTTTCGGTAAAGGTAGGGAATGGCATGACCCCACCACAACATTTGCGTCATTTTTTACCCATGCTGCAGATGCTTCAAATGCAGGCAAAAGGCTAAGTTTACACCAAAGATGTAGGTCGATGGATTTTCTTTCGCTTAAGGCGTTGCACATCATATTTGTGGTATGCTGGTTTGCCGGGCTATTTTATATCGTTCGTTTGTTTGTGTATGCAGCCGAAGCACAGGCACGCCCCGAGGCAGAGCGTTCATTGCTTTTGCCCCAGTTCCTTTTGATGCAGCGCCGCCTGTGGTTTGGCATCACCTGGCCCGCTATGGTGGGCACGTGGGTGTTTGGATTGCTTATGGTGGTGCAGGTGCCCGGCTATTTAGAGCAAGGCTGGTTTCAGGTGAAGCTGGTGCTGGTGGTGTTGCTCACGTTTTACCACTTGGCTTGTGGCCGCATCCACAAGCGGCAGAGGGCCGGACTTCCGGTAATGGGCGCCCAGGCCCTGAGGGTGTGGAACGAGGTGGCCACGCTGTTTCTGGTATCGGTGGTGTTTTTGGTGGTGTGCAAAACCACGCTCAGCGCGGTGAACGCAACGCTCGGATTGGTGCTGCTTGCGGCGCTGTTGATGGCCGCCATTCTAGGGTATAAACGGTTACGAAATAAATAATCCAAACGCATGAAAAAGCAACAAGAGTTCTGCTCGGTGATGATGAAGCCCTATCCACAGGGTGAGGTGAGGCCGGTTTCTGCATTGGGCGAAGAGTTTCTTGGGGTGGCTCAGAATTTGGGCTTTGCCCTGCAAACAGATGGTTTCATCAGCAACGAAGGATATTTGCGCATCCGCAAGGAGCTTCTGAAAAAGCAGCTCGAGCAGGAGGTAGGTGAGCTTACTCAGCTTCAGGAAGAGGTGCTCCAGAAGATGAGTCTGCAGCAGACGGTGGCTGCCGATGTAGATGAAGATTTTGAGGAAAACCTCACCCTCGGCCAACGCCTATCTGACCTCATTGCCTCGTTTGGCGGAAGCTGGCGCTTCATCTTCTCGTTTTTTGGGGTGATTATGTTGTGGATAGCTGCCAACACCTGGCTTTGGGTAACAAACCCTTTTGACCCTTTTCCTTTTATATTATTGAATCTGGTGCTGAGCTGCATCGCCGCCATTCAGGCCCCCATCATCATGATGAGCCAGAACCGCCAGGAAGCCCGCGACCGCCTGCGTTCCCGCAACGATTATCAGGTGAACCTGAAGGCCGAACTGGAGATTCGCCTGCTCCACGAAAAGCTCGATTTTATACTCAACCACCATGGCCAACACCTCAACCGCCTAGAGGGGCTGATGCTGGAGTTGCTCGAAGAAACAGACGGAAAGAGGCACCGCAAGTCGGGATCCAAACCCGATGCGGCCGAGGAGAAGTGAGTGGGCGGTAGGGGATTCGAACCCATGACCTCTACCCTGTCAAGGTAGCGCTCTAAACCAACTGAGCTAACCGCCCCGGTATTATTATATTGGGGCAATAATAGGCATTACGATCCTTCCTGCCAACGTTGGGTGTTGTGCGTTATGCCCAAATGATCTAAGATTCGGCTTACCACGGTGTGCGCTACTTCTTCTACGGTAGTGGGGTTGTGGTAGAAGCTGGGAACGGCCGGTAGCACGATGGCCCCTGCTTCGGTAACCGCCACCATGTTGCGCAAATGAATGAGGCTGAGGGGCGTTTCCCGCGCCACCAGAATGAGCTTGCGCCTCTCCTTTAAAATCACATCTGCCGCACGGGTCATGAGGTCGTCGGAGGTGCCTGCGGCAATCCTACCCAAGGTTCCCATGCTGCACGGCACCACCACCATGTGCTCGTAACGCGCGCTGCCCGAGGCAAAAGGCGCGTGAAAGTCGTATTTCTGATACCGGGTAAAGGGCAACTGCTCGAAGGACCGGTTGCCGCATTCCAATTCCCACACGTGGGCCGCCTGGTCGCTCATCACCAGCCCAACCCGCACGCTGCCCTCAGGCTGACGCGCCAAGGCCTCCAACAACAAGCGTGCATATATGGCGCCGCTGGCACCCGTTACTCCAATCACAATGCGCTTTTCCATGATATAGGTAACCGCTAATCGTGCTTTTGGTTCGACCAGATGTAGCGCAGGGTAAAAAACAAAACGTCGCTGTATTGCCCCCGGTTGAAGTACCACACGGCGTCGCTGGCGTGGTTGCGCACAGGCAAGATGGAACGGTTTAGCCGAAAACTAAGCTGTAAAGGACTTTTCTGAAAAAGGGTTACACCCACGTGGTAGCTTACCTCGTAGGGGCGGAAGGCACGGTTTTCCTGATCGCCTTTTGGGTAGGGGCCCAATTCGTTCTCCACACTCCATCCCAACAGTCCGGCAAAGGAAACACCCGCTTCCGGCCCAATGTTTTTGTACCAGTAGCGGGCCAGAAATGGAATTTCTATGCAGTTGAGGCGGAGCCTGTAATAGGAGGGATCGTTGTTTACCGGGTCGGGAACTTTTCGACTTCCTTTTTGCACGTAATACACCTGCATTTCTCCTTCCCAGTGCCGGTTAAAGGCCCGCTGCACGAACAATCCGGCGATGGGTCCGGGTTTGTTGTACCCCACCAGCTGATCGCCCGACATCTGACTGGAGACCATGCCGGCCACCACGCCTGCCTTAAAGGATTGTGCTGCACTGTGGAGGCTGAGCAGCAGGAACAATGCCTTCAGTGTTCCGAATTTCATTAGGGTTTCTTATAAATTTTTCGGTCGGAGGCTTGTATTACTTCGTAGTTGTCTTTTCGGAACAGGATGGCCACCACGCTGCAATGCTCAGGTCTCCAGGAAGTTGGCAGGGTTATGGTGTATTTTCGCATGGGTATGGGACCAACCGCAACAGGATTGGTGCCCACCACCTCTCCGAAGGTTCCGTTAAAGGTGGTGCGCAGTACGTGTTTGTGCACGTAGTTGGTAACGTGGGAATTGGCCTGTGAGTAGTCTTTTTGATCGGCAACAATGCTGTCTTCAATGAGGTAAATGGCGAGGCCCAAATCCTGAGAAAGACTTTGCAACATGGTTACGCTCACTTGAGTATTGACTTTTCTTTCAACCGGCAAATACCGGTTTACAATTTTCAAGAAGGCGGCAGGAGGCTGACTTAAAGCGGTGGTTACCGCAGTATTCCAAGTGGGATATTGAAGAATGTGATTTCCTGGAAATCCTTTTCGGTTTACCATGCCATTCGGATTTCCTGCACTGGAGTTGCCAAATTTGTCGTCCAATTCGGTGCTGTTGGGATTGCGAAAATCGGTGGGGTAGGTGGGGGGCTGGGGTACAGCAAAGTTTCCGGCATGCACAGCAATGGGAACCACCCTTGTACCAAATACACTAACAAGGGTATCGAGCGTTTTGCCGGCCTCGGGGCAGAAGCCGCAGGTATGGCCGGTATAATCTTCTACCAATACCCTGCGCTGGTTGTCGAAGCTGGTATCTGGATAAAGGATGGCTCCGGACACGTCGGTGGTATCGACCACGGTTTTTTCAAAAGGTGGCTCAATCTTGTCGCAGGAAGAAAGCAGCAGCAGGATGCCAAACGAGAGGTATAAGAGAAAGGTTTTCATAACCTAAAAGCTGGTCGATAGGGTTACACTTAATCCACTGGATGCCGGCACCTGACGGCAAACTCCGCCTACACAAAAGATGCCTGCTCTCTGCCGCCCATAACTGATGCTGATGCGGGTAGATTCTTTTACATAACCTACGGTAACAAAAGGGTAGTTGAGGCGAGCAGCAGCATCGGGGTTGCCGATGTTGTATTGGTTGAGGGCGGCAAAGAACCAATTCGGAGAAACGGTGTATTCGGCAAGAAAGGTTACCCAGTTGCCCCTGTCCTGACGGGTGAAAAGGGTCTGCGCTTCCATACGCAAGGCGTGCTTGCTGTTGAATTTGTGGGTGATGTCTACAACGGCAATGTTGGCATGAACGGTTTCGGGCTTCTGCGTTACGCCCGCCACCACTCTACCGTTAAAGGCAATGTTGGCATAAAGGAGGTTCATTTTCCAACGCTTGTTGATTTTCTTGTTCACCTCTATGTTGAGGTCCTGGTAATAAAGCTCCTTACCCACTTTAAAGGGGTTGCTGGTGTATCCATATCCATCGCCGGTTGGAGTTTGATCAATGGCGTAGGCGTTGGCATAGTTAACCAACACGGTCATGCCGTTGTTGCCGCCCAACCAGGAACCTTTTTTGATGGTGTAGGTAAGGTCGCCCTGCAAGCCCATTTCTCCATTGGGTTGGGTAGCATACGGATACAAGGTGGCCACAAGGTTGTAGGTGTGCTGACGGGTGAGCGCCGGCAGGAAGTTGATCATGAGGTTGTTGTTTACCGCATCGCGCTCGCTGCGGAAGTTCATGTTGTCTATGCGCTTGGCACTTAGGGTGAACCCAAAGCCTTTTTGGGCATAACTTGCGTTAAATAAAAATCCGGTCCCGTTTTTGTA
>JBEIVB010000244.1:0-1330 GCA_040374085.1 Flavobacteriales bacterium
AAGACCTGGACCCATTTTCAGTTGAACCCGGGCATGGCGCTTGGGTTGGGGGTGGGCCGCTATTTCACCCATCCGGGCGGGGGGAATTTTGTAGAGCCTGCCACCACCATCGAAACACGCCTCTGGCCACAGGTGCTGTTGTTTCAGCCTCTGTTCAACTTTCGGGTGGAGCAACGCTACCGCACCGAGCTTCGGTTCACCAACCAAGGTTACCGAAACCGTTTCCGATACCGGGTTGCCCTTTCTCATCCCTTTGGGAAATTGAAGCAAGGGAAACAGCCCTTTTTATTAGGAGGAAGCAGCGAGCTCTTTTTCACCAATCGAGCACCCTATTTCGAACGCATCCGATTGCACGTTTCTGTGCATGGCCGCATAAGCCCCAATGTGCTGCTGCAGGTAGGCTTCCTTCACCAATTCGACTTTCGCCTGAACGACGAAACCGGACGCTCCTTCTTTCAGATGGGTTTGTATTATGAATTTAACTGGAGGAAAAACCCTGCACCGCAATTGAGCCCAAATTTATTGGAAGATAACTGACAACCCATCCTCTCAGGCGAAGCCTTCCCGAAAACAGCTGCGATGAACCGTTCTAATTTCGGAACAGCCCACGAAAAAATGGAAGCGCAAGTACTCCGGCATGGAGGTGAACGATCTCAAATGTGAATGCCCCCCCAGCTCCCTGGACCTGTTTGGCCGGTAGGCTGTTTTTCTAAAGTACCTCTGTTTTCTTTCTCAGCAAGCGTACTGAGCGCATTCGATAGGATGGTTTGTTTCATCGGTTCGCTCTTGCATGGTGCAGCCTGCAAACCACCGGACACTCTGTTTTCTGCCTACCACAGCCGAAACCTCTGTTGCGTAAAACATCTGTATCGCGCATGAGTGCGTGAACAACAGCACACGGCTTGTTATGACGCACCATTGCGTGATATAAATATAGTACGCATATACGTATAGGTAGAGTGATTCCATTTGGTGTGCCGGGGGCTCCGGCATAATTTTCCCCGGACCCCGACCCAGGTGAAATCGGAGCAAAAAGCATGGCAACGGTTTACGGGTGTAGACAACCTCCAGCGCCGCACCATGTTCTTGCTGATGCATCAGCTGGCTTACGCCTTGTAGACATGTTAAATTCTAAGGAAGGATGATGGGTTATTCAATAAAAAAGGTACTTTCGAAATGCCTAAAAAAAGGCAAAAAAGACCGCTACACGATTTTGGCCGCCAACATGGAAACCACGCTGCACGCATACCTACAAGCCTACAAGCCCCTATACTGGTTGTTTGAAGGCCCCATGGCCGAGCCCTACTCGGCCCGGAGTGTGCAGGCGGTG
>JBEIVB010000167.1:0-3989 GCA_040374085.1 Flavobacteriales bacterium
GCAAGCGGTGGTGCAACCCGCGTGTCGAGGTTTTCGGTTAACCCCGCAGACTCCAACCTCGCCTTGCCTTCTTCTGAGGTTAACCTACTCACCATTGCACAACCCTTTTCCAATCATAATGGAGGGAATATAAAATTTGGACCCGATGGATATTTGTACATCGGAATGGGAGATGGAGGCAGCGCCGGAGATCCCAATAATTATGCCCAAAACCCCCAATCCTTGTTGGGTAAAATGCTTCGGATTGATGTTAATGGTTCGCCCTATTCCGTACCCGCTTCCAATCCTTTCGTGGGCGGCAGTCAGTTTCTGCCTGAGATATGGTCCTACGGTTTGCGCAACCCGTGGCGTTGGAGCTTCGACCGTGTGGATGGGTCAATGTGGATCGGCGATGTGGGACAAAATGTAGTAGAAGAAGTAAATGTTGAGGCCTCAGGTGATGGCGGAAACAACTACGGCTGGCGTTGCTACGAAGGCAATACAGCCTACAATACTTCCGGCTGCGCACCGCAAAGCACCATGACCCCCGCCATTTTCACCTACAACCACAGCACCCCCAACGGCTGCTCCATAACAGGTGGTTACGTATATCGTGGAGTGCGCTACCAAAATATGTTTGGGTATTACCTGGTAACCGATTATTGCTCCGGTAGAATATGGTGGATTAAAAAAAATACAGACGGTACGTTTAGCAATGGAATAGAGGGTTCATACATCACCAACAATTACGTTTCGTTTGGCGAGGACTATCTGGGCGAGCTTTACCTGTTGGGCATTGCCGACGGAAAAATTTACCGCATCAGCGAGGCAACCGATTGTCCGGTGGCTTTTGTTTTGGGCGATGCCAACCGCACCTTGTGTGCGGGCGATACCCTTGCGCTTGCTGGATTGAGAGGACGCAATATGACCTACTCATGGTTGAAAAACGGGACGGCTCTAACCGGTGCAAATGATCATGTGTTGAGCGTTACAGAAGGAGGTTCTTATCGCATGATTATACAGAACGCAAGCGGTTGTGCCGATACTTCAAATGTTATACAAATAACCGTTTCTCAAGATCCAGGTTTAGCCATATTGGGTTTAGATACCTTCTATACCCAAGGAGCCCCTCCTGATACCCTTTCTTCTAATGTGGCGGGTGCTACTTTTTCCATCAACGGAGTGGCCTCCAACATTCTTGACCCAGCCGCACTTGCACCCGGTGCAGTTGTAGTTCAGGCGGTATACACCGATGCTTTGGGTTGCTCTTGGACGGTTTCCGATACGGCACAAGTAATTTCGGGGGTGGGCTTTCGCGGAGATGTCCTCCTTTCCAGCGCGGTATCCTTGGTGCCCAACCCTGCCTCAGATGGTGTTTGGATTCAAGTGGGTGCAAGCCCGCTGGCCGGAGCGCTCATTCGGATTTTTGATTTGTCTGGACGCAAACTCATAGAACAAAACTGGTCATCTGGCAACCGTCATTTTTTGTCCTTGTCGGGCATAGCACCTGGAACCTACGTGTTGCAGGTTGCGGCACCCAACGGGGTTGTTGCGAAAAAACTGAGCATTACCCAATAAATCTTCCTTACTTTGAAGACGCTTTAGGGCAGGCACAATATGGATCATTTCATAGTTTCAGCGCGGAAATACAGGCCATCTACTTTTCACAGTGTGGTGGGTCAGGCGCATGTAACCGTTACCCTGCGTAACGCCATCCGCAATGGACATTTGGCTCAGGCCTTTCTTTTTTGCGGTCCACGCGGCGTAGGAAAAACTACTTGTGCCCGCATCCTGGCCAAAACCGTAAACTGTTCTCAGGTAACCGATGCTGTTGAGCCGTGTAATGCTTGCCCATCTTGCTTATCTTTTAACAACGGGCAGTCTTTCAACATCACCGAGTTGGATGCGGCATCCAACAACTCTGTAGAAGACATTCGCAGCTTAATTGATCAGGTTCGGTTTGCTCCGCAGATGGGTTCGCATCGGGTATTCATCATCGATGAGGTGCACATGCTTTCCAATGCGGCCTTCAACGCCTTTTTGAAAACCCTTGAGGAGCCGCCTCCTCATGCGATTTTCATTCTGGCTACAACAGAAAAGCATAAAATCATTCCTACCATCCTGTCGCGTTGTCAGATTTTTGATTTTCACCGCATTCGTGTTGAGGACATTGCCTCTCATCTCGAGCACATTGCGCAATCGGAGGGTGTTCCATACGATCCGGAGGCTTTGCACCTCATTGCGCAGAAGGCAGATGGTGGATTGCGCGATGCTTGCTCTATGTTCGATCAGCTGGTAACTTTCTCCGGCAACAACGTTACCTACCAAGCCGTTCTCGACAATCTGAACATTCTCGACTACGACTACTACTTTCGCATGTGCGATGCTTTGCTGGCGCGTGAGGTTCCGGCTGCTCTGAAGATATTTCAGGAGATCCTCAGCAAGGGTTTCGACGGCCACAACTTCATCAGCGGTCTTGCAGAACATCTGCGCAACCTTATGGTGGCCAAAGATGCCGAGACGCTTTCGTTGCTTGAGGTTGGAAAAAACATCAAAGAGCGCTACCGCGAGCAGGCCCAACGATGCGACTTGTTTTTCCTGTTCAACGGCATCAACCACTGTACCCGAACCGATGCAGCCTACAAGCAAGCCAAGAACCAGAGATTGCTGGTTGAGCTGTGCCTCATGCAAATTGGCTTCTTCAACGGTACACAGGCTCAGGAGCCTGAAAAAAAAAATGACAGCGGAGTAGCACCGCCTTCCACTCCAATCGCTCAAACTCCCGTTTCTCGCGGGGTTGAGCAACCAACCCCTTCGGGGCAAGCGCAACCGGCAGTGGCATTGGGCTCGTCTCAGACACCGGCCGTTTCTGCGCCGGTCGACCGTATAGCTCAACCCACAACGCCTGCGGCTGCGGCCAACCGTCCGGCGTTACCCAACATACCGCGCTTGGGAGTACCCGGCATTCAATCTTTTATGAAATCGGGCACCGTTGCAACGGGCGGAGAATCGGATCAAAGCGTTCCAACCATGAGGGCCGATCGCAAACAGAACTTTTCGGAAGAGGATTTATGTAAGGCTTGGGATGTTTTTGCACAGGCTCAACAAGGATCTGGATTTATATTATCAACCTTGTCGGCCCGGAAACCCAAACTGGTGGCCGATGATGTGGTGCGCTTTCCCATTTCCAATGCCGCCCAGCGCGAAGCCTTGCAGACGCTCATGCCCGATTTGGCCCAACACCTGAGGGACTCCCTGCTGAACGACATCATCAAGGTGCAACTGGAACTTTCCGCAGAGGAAGATGCTGACCGTAAACCCTACACCAATTCTGAAAAATTTGAGGTGATGATGAAAGAGAATCCCGCCTTGGCTTTTCTCAAAAGTCAACTCGACCTGGAAATTTAAATTATGCGTATTTCTAATTTTTTGGCAGTACTTGTATTGGCCTTTTGGGGTAAAGCCATGCTTGGGCAGGAACGACCCGCACCCAAGGTTACACGACCCATTCCACCCATCACAACCCCGAACGCACCGTTAAAGCCGATGCCGCAAGTGAAGTGGGACAGTGTACCGGGAGATCCCTTGCATGTGCGCATCACACGTTTGCCCAACGGATTGACGGTAATGCTGGCGGAGAATCACGAGGTTCCCAGGATACAAACCTATGTTGCCGTTCGTGCAGGAAGCCGCAACGATCCCCCGGAGTCTACCGGGTTGGCTCATTACCTTGAGCATATGTTATTCAAAGGCACCGATCGGTTGGGTACCCTTAACCCTTCCGCCGAAAAGCCTTTGCTCGATTCCATAAGTGTTTGTTTTGAGCGTTACCGCACCATAAGCGATTCTGTGCGACGCGCAACACTTTACAGGCGCATAGACAGTTTAAGCGGTGCAGCAGCTCGTTATGCCGTAGCCAATGAATACGATCGTTTGGTGGGTGCTATGGGGGCCCGCGGAACCAATGCCCACACCAGTTTCGAAGAAACCGTTTACCACGATGACATACC
>JBEIVB010000135.1:0-5448 GCA_040374085.1 Flavobacteriales bacterium
AATTCATAATTTATTTCTTCTCCTTCTTTTGAAGCAAGCCATGGCATATCCTTATGGGAATAGTTGCTGATTGCAGCAGCAGTCCAATCGCTCATTTGTTCAATAACCCTGTCTATGATTTCTTTTTCACTTGCCCTTAATTCGGTTAAATCAGCTTTTTCTAGAGGCAAATAACGAGTTTGAGGATAACCGTGATATGCTGTTTTTACTCTTTGCAATTGACCTTTATCCATCATCTGACCAATGATTGTATCGAATTTCTGAGGAACCGGCCCATAAGGTAATTTGCGGTATTTAGCACCCGTTAAATGTTCCTCATACAATTCATAATAATTGAAGTCCGCGAAATAGAGCAACTTATAAAGAACCGTTTCACCAACATTTGGCTTACCTGCACAGCGTTCTAGGATATACAATAAGACATTTTTGAATTTGCTGATTTGTAGTGTTGGCACAGAAATACGTTCTTCTTTTTTCTTTGCTTTTTTTTCTTCTTTGCCTTCAACCTTTTGAGTTGCCGAGAAATTTCTGGACATAAAATCGTCCAATGAAAATTCTAAAATCAAAGACAATTTTTGAAGTTCAAGAACATCAACGCTTCTGTTTCCCAACTCAATTTGAGCCAAAGACGGTCGGGAAATTTTGACACGTTTAGCCAAATCCTCCTGAGACAACCCTTTCATTTTACGAAGTTCTGTTATCCTCTGACCTATTTGCTTTTGCGACAAATTTTGGTTCATATCCATTTATGTTGCCTTGTTTAAGCTGGCAAAGATGAGCATTGTTTCAATATAAAACAATTATTTGTTAGAAATGAAAACAGATGCTGTCTCTGTAAAAGCAATCGCCTTGGACGCGCTCAGCGCGCTTTTTGCGGCATACAGGGGTACGTAAGCAAAACAGCATACAGGCCTGACGTATGCTAAGCTCACGGCAAATGTCCACCACGTTCTGACCGTTTTCATGCTGAGCCAGAATCGCTAAGATCCGGGTCTCATCAAACTTTGATCTTTTCATGGGCTGTTCCGAGTTTTGTGCATTCAATCGCAGCTATTTTCGGGGAAGGCTGCAGTGGGTATGGCGTGGCCAAATGGAAATTGGTACTTTCGCCCATTGGAATGGAAAACGCATTAAGCCTTTTGTTAGAAGAGCTGCTGCGGAAGCACTCTTGTGTGGTGCTTCCCGGGTTTGGTGGCTGGGTAACCCGTCGCCGTCCGGCCCGCATTGTTGGGCAGCCGCCTATGGCCTACCCGCCAACCTTGGAGGTGGCTTTTAACGCCCAGCTCGTTCAGCAAGACGGGTTGTTGGTTCATGCCTATGCCGCGCGCATGGGCTGCTCCTTTGCCGAAGCTGCCGAGGCCGTTTCTGCCGAAACCAAGCGTTGGAAAGCTTCTTTGGATAGGGGAGAGACCCTGGTGGTTGGCCGCTTGGGTAAGCTCATTCCGCAAGGTGCAGAATGGCATTGGATAGATATGGGTGCTCCCAACCTCTTGCTCGATGCTTATGGGTGGTCGCCGTTTATGCTGGTGCCTGCTGCAGCTTCCATTCAGCCCAAAACCCCGGTGGTGCGTTCGCTTGGGCGCACCGCAGCTCGTTGGGCAGCTGCCGTGGCTTTGCCTTTGGCTCTGGCCGCCTCCGGATGGTGGGCCTGGAACCAGAGCGGCGCCCAGCAAGCCAACGTCTTGCACAGCCTCTTCTCGGCCCCGGCCAAAGCCTTGTATCAACCCGCAGCACCGGATGCACTGCCCGTGTCGCCCACGCTTTCTGAGCAACTGGCAGGCCTTGCCTCTACACCGGCCTTGCCGGCATCTGCCCCCGAACCTCCACCCACCGCAGCACCGAGCCCCGTAGCCGGCAACGAGGAGCTTATTGTGGGGTGCTTCCTGCACAAAAACAACGCCGACGAGCTCTTGCAGCAGTTGTTGGATAAAGGATTTCCGGCCCACCTCTCTGGCCAAAACCCCGCCGGACTCTGGCGGGTAAGCGCTGCCCGCGTTTCCGACCAAAACCGCATGGAGTGGAAAGAAAAAGTGCGCGACCAAGGACTCTCCTGCTGGGCATTTAAAGGCAACAACAGTTGATGCAACCTATGGAAGAACGCGTGGCCCAGCTCATGCGCGAGGTAGAGGCTTTTGTGCCCTCCGGCGCCGAAGATGCCGAACAGTTTCGCATCCGCACCTTGGGTAGAAACGGTAGCATTACCCAGTTGTTTGATGATTTTAAAAGCCTTCCGCCCGAGCAGAAAAAAGCCCTGGGTCAGCCCCTCAACCAACTGAAAAACTTGGCTCAGGAAAAGGTGCAGATGGCTGCCGAGGCCGCGCCCCGCAAATCGGCTTCTGCCCAACCTCAAGAAGACATCACCCGTCCGGGAGAACCCGGCCACCTGGGTGCGCGCCACCCCCTCTCTCTTACCCGGGAGCACATCTTATCCATTTTTCAGCGCATTGGATTCTCTACCGCCGAGGGGCCGGAAATAGAAGACGATTTTCATAACTTTTCTGCATTAAACTTCCCCGAAGACCATCCTGCTCGTGACATGCAGGATACCTTTTTTCTTCCCGGAAACCTGGCCCTGCGCACCCACACCTCCAGCGTGCAGGTGCGGGTAATGGAGCAGGGCAAGCCGCCCTTTCGCATGTTGGCACCGGGCAGGGTGTACCGCAACGAGGCCATTTCGGCCCGGGCCCATTGCCAGTTTCATCAGGTAGAAGGGTTTGTGGTAGACCAAGGCGTTTCCTTTGCCGAGCTCAAAGAAACCCTCCTTTTCTTTTCACGAGAAATGTTTGGGGCCCATACCCAGATACGCTTGCGCCCATCTTACTTCCCATTTACCGAGCCCAGCGCCGAAATGGATGTGTCGTGTATGTTCTGCCAACAAAAGGGCTGCAACATCTGCAAACACAGCGGCTGGGTAGAGATTTTGGGTTGCGGCATGATCGATCCGGCCGTATTGCAAAACGTGGGCATAGACCCTGAGGAATACAGCGGTTTTGCTTTTGGCATGGGCATAGAGCGCATCGCCATGCTGCGCTACGGCGTAAACGATTTGCGGCATTTCTTCGAGAACGATCAGCGCTTTTTGCAGCAATTCTCCGGAGGAATAGAATAACACCCGCGTATGAGCCGCAAGGATGCATTGCTTGCTATGTTGCACGAGCAGCCCAACGATGCTTTTCTGCTCTACGCCCTTGCCCTTGAGTGTCATGCACAAGGCGAGGGTGCCGAGGCCATGCACAAATTGCAGCAGCTTAGGCTGAGCCACCCCGATTATCTTCCTCTTTATTACACCCTTGGCACCTGGCTCGACGAGCAGGGCTTGGAAGAAGAAGCGGCTCAGGTATTGGCAGAGGGCTTAGGGATTGCCCAGGCCCAGGGCAACGAAAAAACCCGGGCCGAGCTGCAGGCCTATTTGAATGCGTTATAACGTTTGAATCAATGCTGAACCGCAGCCTTGGTCAACCAGGTCTGGGAAGCGTTGCGCACCCGTATTACATACAGGCCGTTCTTCCACTGGGCCGTGTTCATTAGGTGTGCATTGCCGGTGGCGGCAAGGTTCTCTTCGGCAAAGTGCAGTTGACCTTTGAGGTCGAACACTTCTACAGAAAACGTTCCGGCTTGTTCGGGCAACATAAGGTGTAGGTTATCGTTGGCCGGAATCGGAAACGCGCGCAAGGTTTGGTTCACCAAAGCATCGGAAAGAGCCGTGGTAAGAGGACCCGCTGTTTGTGTGCCGGAATACACATGGTCGCCGGAATTGGCGTTGTTTTGGTTGGCCGCCACACCGGTGAAGTAAAAGGTAACCTGGTCTCCCGCGTTAACGGTTGCGGGTGAGGTCCAGGTGAAGTTGAAGGTATGCGTGTTGGCAGAGAAGCCGCCGTTGGCCGTGTGGGTTACGTTGTTGCGTCCGTTGGCCACCTGAATCTGAGTGCCGGAACCGGCTGCGAGCGTTCCATAATTGGCATTGTTGCTGTTCAAGGCGGTTAGTCCCATTCCGAAGCGGTTGATGTTTGCTTGGGCAACGGTTAGGCTTAAGTTATAAGTTGTGCCGGGTGCAAACTCCCAATTGGTCATATCGCTGGAGGCGAGGGTTATGGATCCGATGCCGCTGTTAAGGGCAAAAGAAGTATGGCACGAAGTGCAGGTGCCTTCTCCCGGAGCTCCGCTGCGTCCGGCTCTACCGCCCGGGTTGGAGGAAACGGTTAGGGCAGCACCGATCATGCAGAGGGTGGCAAGAGCAATGGAGGCTGATTTTATGCGCATGGCAGGATTTATTTCGGGCTAATAACGTAAATTTTTAGAAGTTGGTTTAAGGGAAACAACATTCGGGAGGCAGTACATGCATCCACTCATCTGATTCATCGGCCGGGGTGCAGCAATCTTGGATAAGCCTGAGCATTTCCTTCCCCATGCTCCAAAGACAAACCAGAAGGCGCACCGTTTTCTGCCTCCCACAGCCGAAAACTCCGTTGCGTAAAACATCTGTATCGCGCACTGCTGCGTGAACCTTGACAAACGGGCTGTTATGACGTATAATTGCGTAAAATAAATATAGTACGCATAGTTATGGTTGTAGATTTATCCCACATCGTATGGAGGGGGGCTTCCTACATAAAAATTACCCCGCAAGGCTACTTAGCCCATCTTTCCAACATCGTAAAAGCCATAAAAGGCGGAACCTATCACCCCGAAACGGGGTGGCGCATTCCCTACGATAAGCAATCGTTGAGCCTGTTGGAGGCCGCCTTGGCCAACTACCACCTTCGTTACCAAAAAGAAAAACAGGTGCTGAGCACCCGGCAAGAGGGGTTTAAACAGAAGATAGCCCTCACCGAGGAAGAGGAAATGGCCGTGCTGAAAACCCAGGAGCAGCTTCACCTCCAGCGCTACAGCTCCAACACCGTAAGGAGCTACGGCCAGCACCTCCGCCTTTTCTTTATGAACAATGCCCAAGCCCTGCCCAGCCTCAACAGAGAGGATGTGGAGCGCTACCTGCTTACCAAAATAAAAGAGGGGAAATGGACGGAGGCCACTCAGAATGTGTGCATCAACGCCCTAAAGTTCTATGTGGAGCGTGTGGGGCGGCAGGGCATAGACTTCAGCAACATACGGCCCAGAGAACCTAAGAGCCTGCCCCAGGTGCTGTCGGAGCAGGAAGTGTTGCGCCTGTTTAAGGCCGTAGACAACCTAAAACACCGCACCATGCTCCTGCTTATATACTCGGCCGGCTTGCGCCTTGGGGAATTGTTAAATCTGAGGAAGGATGATGTGTTGTTTGATCGAAAGCGTATTTTCGTGAAGTCCGGCAAGGGCAAAAAAGACCGCTACACGATTTTGGCCGCCAACATGGAAACCACGCTGCACGCATACCTACAAGCCTACAAGCCCCTATACTGGTTGTTTGAAGGCCCCATGGCCGAGCCCTACTCGGCCCGGAGTGTGCAGGCGGTG
>JBEIVB010000075.1:0-12951 GCA_040374085.1 Flavobacteriales bacterium
AGGTAGTAGGCCGGTATGCGTTGCCCCCACCAGAGTTGGCGCGATATGCACCAGTCGTGCACGTTCTCCATCCAATGCCGATAGGTGTTTTTGAATTTATCGGGCACCAGTTGAACCACATCCTCCATTACGGCTTTAAGCGCAGGCTGGCTGATGCTGTCCATCTTCAAAAACCATTGCATAGACAACTTTGGCTCAATAACGGCGTTGGTGCGCTCGCTGTGTCCAACCTTGTTGGTTACCTGTTCGGTTTTTATAAGAAAGCCGTCGTTTAATAAATCGGCGGCTATTTTCTTGCGCACGGCAAAACGGTCTTCTCCAACGTATTTCCCGGCCGCAGCACTAAGGGTTCCATCGGGATTTAGGGTGTCTATGGTTTCCAGGCGGTGGCGCTGCCCCAGCTGGTAGTCGTTGATGTCGTGGGCGGGGGTTACTTTAAGTGCTCCGGTGCCAAAGGTGGGATCTATGTAGGTGTCGGCAATAATAGGCACCAGGCGTTGGGTGTAGGGGATGTGCACTTTTTTTCCAACCAGGTGGCGGTATCGCTCATCTTCGGGATGCACACATACGGCTGTGTCGCCCAGAATGGTTTCGGGGCGCGTGGTGGCAATGGTGATGAATGCACCGGTGTGGGCTTCCGCAATTTCCGGTAGGGGCATGCCGTCTTCCACCACCGCATAGCGCACGTAGTAGAGCTGGCTGTTGGCCTCGCGGTAAATCACCTCTTCGTCCGACACGGCGGTGAGCCCGGCCGGATCCCAGTTCACCATGCGCACGCCGCGGTATATATAGCCTTTGTTGTATAAATCTACAAAAACATCGAGCACAGC
Source organism: Flavobacteriales bacterium (assembly GCA_040374085.1). Taxonomy (GTDB): domain Bacteria; phylum Bacteroidota; class Bacteroidia; order UBA4408; family UBA4408; genus JBEIVB01. The sequence continues at coordinate 831 of JBEIVB010000075.1, forward strand.
CTGGGTAAGGTCCTCCTCCATGGTGAAACGGGTGCGCTCCCAATCGCAGGATGCGCCCAGTTTCTCGAGCTGCTGCAAGATGATGCCCCCGTATTTCTCTTTCCATGCCCAAGCATGCTCCAGAAACTGCTCGCGGGTGAGCTCCGATTTCTGTATGCCCTGTGCGCTGAGCATGGCCACCACTTTGGCTTCGGTGGCAATAGAGGCATGGTCGGTGCCGGGCACCCAGCAAGCGTTTTTGCCCTGCATACGCGCCCTGCGGATAAGTACATCCTGAAGGGTGTTGTTGAGCATGTGGCCCATGTGCAGAACACCGGTAACGTTGGGCGGAGGCATAACAATGGTGTAAGGCTCGCGCTGGTCGGGCACGCTGCGGAAAAAGCCTTTGCTTTTCCAATGGGCATACCACTTGCTCTCTACCTGCGATGGGTCGTAAGTCTTCGCCAATTCCATGCTTTCTGTTTTCTTTGAGGCGCGAATTTACGCAAAAAGCCCCCTCTGTTTTGGCCCAATCTTTCTCTCTCTCTCATGGCATGGTGGTTTGGATCACCGGAGCCTCCTCCGGCATAGGTAGGTCCCTCGCCACCATCTGCGCATCCAAGGGGTGTCGCCTGGTGCTCAGCGCCCGCAACCACGATGCGTTAGAGGCTCTGGCCGCGGGCTTGCGCGCTCAAGCACCCGAGATTATGGTGTTGCCCCTCGATCTGGCCCGGGCATCTGAACAAGCAGGCAACTGGACCGCCCAGGTGTTGGCGCGTTTCGGACGCATCGATGTGTTGGTGAACAATGCGGGGGTGTCGCAACGGGCCACCGCACTCGAATCTCCCGAAGCCTTGGAGCGCAGCCTGTTTGAGGTAAACTATTTCGCTCCGGTTGCCCTTTCCAAGGCGGTGCTTCCGGCTATGTTGCAAGCCGGGGGCGGTCGATTGGTAGTGGTAAGCAGCATTGCCGGCAAGTTTGGGTTTTATTACCGAAGCACCTACAGCGCCGCCAAGCATGCGCTCCACGGATATTTCGAAAGCCTTCGCCTGGAGTACGAAGACAGGGGCATTCGGGTGCTGGTGGTGTGCCCGGGAAAGGTAAAGACCAACATCTCCCTGATGGCCCAAACACCTGAAGGAGTGCATGGGGTAATGGAACCCAGCCATGAACATGCCATGTCGGCCGAAGCCTGCGCCCAGGCGGTAATACAGGCTTTGGAGGAGGGTAGGGAAGAGGTGCTCGTGGGAGGTAAAGAGCTGTGGATGGTGCGTTTGAAACGCTGGTGGCCGGCTCTTTTTCGACGCCTTCTGCGCCGCGTGCCCCGCACGTAATGGGTATTACAAACGGATTATTTTTTTCACCTTCCCCTTGTCCATGAAGGAGCGGATGATGCCGCGCGTGCTCCTGCCTTCGGTAAGGGGCTTGATGAGTTCCAGGAGGGCATCTGCATCGGCATAAGCCTCGCCCGGAACGGTATAGCCAATGCCCCTGAATCTACCGTCTTGCACGTGCACCAGGCCCTGCTCGCCCTCGGTTCTGCCCGAGGTCACCAGCAGGAGGTTGGGGTGAGGATAATGGAATTGTTGCAGCAGGGTGGTTACGCGTTCGTTGTAAGTTTCGGGCAGCTCAGCTCCCTCGCAGGCCCCCAGGCAGGTGCCGGTTTGCCGCCCAAAGCAAGGGCCTCTCTGACCCACCCCGCTGAGCTGATAACATAAGGTAAAGGTTTTGCGCCACACGCTTAACAGTTGTTGCGCCTCGGGCATGGATTGAAATCCGGTAACCACCTCTCCGCCTTTGTCTAAGCGGGCTAAGCGGAGTTGAAGGTAACCTTGTTCATTGGGTTCGGCTATCAGCCAAACGTTGCGTTCGTTTTTTTTGCCGGCAATGTTGTAAATGGGTTTCCGCTCGCTAATTTCCGAGGCTTCCAGGAGTAGGCTCAGCAGTTCATCCCCGGTTTCCACCCAGGTTACATCAAACGTGCGGGCGGCCATCTCCACTGCTTTTTTTGTTTTGGTGTTTAGAAAATGGCTCAGCACGCGCTTGCGCATCTGGTTGCTCTTGCCTACATAGTGCACCTGCCCATGTTGGTCGTGCAAGAAATACACGCCTTGTTGATTGGGAACACGGTCGAGGGTACCTGCTGCCAAATGGTGGGGCATGAGCTCGTGCTGGCGGGTTACCACGGGGCTCACCGAACGCGGAATGGTGTTTTGGTGGTCGTGGTCGAGGAGCATTTGAAAGAGGGTGGCGGTGGCCTCAGCATCGCCTAAGGCTCGGTGACGGCCGTTGATGGGAATGCCCAACTGGGCGCAGAGCTTGCCAAGGCTGTAAGAGGCAAAGCCCGGAAAGATTTTGCGGGCCAGGCGAACGGTGTCGAGGGTCTCGCGCTTGTAGTCGAAACCCAATTGCCGGAACCCCTCTTTTATGAAGCCGTAATCGAAAGGGGCGTTGTGGGCCACGAAGATGCAGCCTTCGGTAAGGGTGTGCACTTCTTTGGCCACCTCATAAAAGCGAGGCGCCTCGGCCACCATGGCGTTGGTTATGCCGGTGAACCGCTCTATGAAAGTAGGAATGCGGGTTTCGGGATTCACCAGGCTCGAATACCGGTGGGTAACGGTAAGCCCGTCGTGCACCACAATGGCGATCTCGATGATGCGCCCGGTGTTGTGGTTGCCCCCTGTAGTTTCAATATCTATGATGGCAAACATCCCTGGTATACGAAACGAAAAAGCAGCAAGGGGGTTTATACCCTTCTATTTTTCTTTTAGCACTTCAGCCGTGGTGGAGAAAAACCGCCGCTTACGAAGGTCGTAGTGGTTTCCTTTGGCCATCACGTGAATGATGAGGTTTTCTATGGAGAGGGGAGCCCCGTGCTCTACATCGGCGATGTTGGAATGCCTGATGTGGTGGCCATCGAAGATGATGATGAGCCCCGAGCCGATGGCTTCGAGTTCATGACCGTTGGTAACCAGCACCCCGGTGTCTTCACCCAGCCCAATGCCAATGCATCCGGGATTACCGGCTACTGCCTCGGTAAGGCGTCCAAACCGCCCGCGGGTAACAAAGTGCGAGTCTATAATTACGTCTTTCATGAAGGCCAAACCGGTGGTGATTTTCACCTCACCTTTCATGAGGGCAACCGAAGAAGAACCTTGGTAGATCATGGTATTGCTCATGGCCATGGCTCCGGCGCTGGTGCCGGCAATCACAAAGGGCTCGTTTTCGTAGCGCTCGTGCAAAAGGTGCAAAAACTCCGTTCCTCCGAATATCATGCTCAGTCGCATCTGGTTGCCTCCGGTGAACATAACGCCGTCGCAGGCTTTTATACGCTCTAGGTACTCAGGCAGATCAGCCTCTTCGCGCTTTTTGATGTGCAGCACGCCCACATTGGAACATCCCAGTTTGCCAAAGGCATCCAGGTAGTTTTGTCCCACCTCTTCCGGGATGGTGGATGCGGTGGTGATGACCTCTACCCGGCTTTCGGGGCCGCGCATTTCTCTAAGGAAGCGCTTCAATATGCCGAACTCAAAAAAGTTGAGGTGTTCTTTTTGCGTGAAGTTGGGCTCTGCGCCTGTGCCCTTGTCTTCGTTGCCGCCTATGGAAATGAGTTTTCCCTTGGGAACCATCTGTTGCATGTTAAGGTGAAAAAAATTACCCCGCCCCCCCGTCAAGTGCCCAAAGGTAGGGGTTTTCACCTACCCATAATCCCCTTTTTTCGGGCAAAAGGACCGTTCGTTTAAGACTCTTTTTCACAAAATGCGGTGCATAACTTGTTCAATTCACCTCAGTCCCTTACTTTTGCACTCCTTTTTTCATCAACCCAAACCAAACCAATGTTGAAGGATTACGAAGCCGTTTTCATTTTAACTCCCGTTTTGTCTGAAGACCAGGCAAAGGAAACGGTAACCAGGTACAAAGATTACCTGAAGAACAATGGTGCCAAGCTGGCCCACGAAGAGAACTGGGGATTGCGCAAACTCGCATACCCCATTAAAAAGAAGTCATCGGGCTTCTATGTGTTGTTCCAATTTCAAGCCCCGGGCACGTTTGTGGCCGACTTGGAGCTGGCTATGAAGCGCGACGAGCGCGTCCTGCGCTTTCTAACCGTTGCCCTCGACAAATACGGCATTGCGTATGCCGACCGTCGTCGCAACAAGAAGAAAGAAGAAAAGAAAGAAGTAACCGCTTAATCATCAGGAGGAAAACAACATGTCAAAAGCAGCTGAAATCCGCTATTTGAACCCCCCTTCTGTGGAGGTTGCAAAGAAAAAGTACTGCCGCTTCCGCAAGAACGGAATCAAGTACATCGATTACAAAGACCCGAACTTCCTTTTGAAGTTTGTGAACGAGCAAGGAAAAATCCTTCCTCGCCGTCTTACCGGAACATCCATTAAGTATCAACGCAAAGTATCCACCGCCATCAAGCGTGCCCGTCATTTGGCCTTGATGCCGTATGTGGCCGACTTACTAAAATAACAGGAGGACCGAGACCATGGAAATTATTCTGTTGCAAGACGTGAAGCACGTTGGATACAAAGACGATTTGGTGAGTGTTAAGAACGGCTTTGGCTCAAACTATTTGTTGCCCAAAGGATTAGCCATCTTGGCCACCGACTCAGCGAAGAAGGTATTGGCCGAAACCAAGCGCCAACGAGCCTTCAAAGAAGAAAAAATCAAAACACAGGCTTCCAAAACAGCCGAGTGGTTTGTTGAAAAAGTGGTGCGTGTAGGTGCCAAGGCCGGTGAAAACGGTAAAATCTACGGTTCCGTTACTCCTCTTCAGTTGGCCGACGCCATTAAGAAGATGGGCATGGAGATTGACCGCAAAACCATCTTAATGGAAGACGATCATGTGAAAGCCTTGGGTGCTTATCAGGCCAAGATTCGCTTGCACAAAGAGGTGATTGCCACCATCAACTTTGAGGTGGTTGAAGAATAATTGCATGTGTTTTTTTTGGGAAAGGGGCAGTCGGTTGGCTGCCCTTTTTTTTTGAGCGATTCGCTGTGACCTATCGCATATTTCAGAGGGGCAATCGTCCCTCTTTGTATATCTTCGCGAACCAAATTTTCGACTTCCCTTCATGGATCGTAACTCCATCATTGGGCTGGGGCTTATAGCCGCCATCCTCATAGGTTTTTCTGTTTACAACGCCCCCAGCAAAGAGCAGGTAGAGGCAGAGCGTCGCCGCCAGGATTCGCTTATGGCCCTCACCCAGAAAGCTCAGGCGCCCAAGACCCCTTCAGCGCCGGTGGCATCCACCGCTCCGGCCCTCACCGACAGTGCTCGAAAAGCCGGTGCCGAAAGTCTTTATGGCCCATTTGCTCCGCTAACCCAAGGCACAGAGCAAGTGGTTACCCTGGAGAACGAGGTGCTTCGTCTGAAGGTCTCTTCGCGGGGCGGGCGCTTGATTGGAGCCGAGTTGAAAAAATACAAGGCCCAGCAAAACAAGGCCCTGCACCTACTCGACCGCGATTCCTCTTCGTTTTGCTTGTACCTCCCAACCGGAACCCGCACCATTGCCACCGACTCGCTCTACTTCGTTCCGAGTGCATCCAGATTGCAACTCAAGGGTCAGGAGAAAGGCGAGCTGCGTTTTAAAGCAGAAGTATCACCCGGGCAATACATACAATGGGTTTATCGCCTAACCGGATCGGGCTACCAGGTGGACCAGCAGCTCGAGTTGCAGGGCCTTCAGCAGATCTTGGCACCCAACGTAGATCACCTGGATTTGCGCTGGAACCAGAAGCTTATTGCCCAAGAAAAGCACAAGGCGGGCGAACAAGCCGTATCCACCATTTATTATCAATTTGCCAACCAGGAGGTAGATTACATCAGCGAGCGGAAAGACGAGCGGCAGGAGCTGCCCAACCGCGTGAAATGGGTTTCTTTTAAGCAGCAGTACTTCTCCACCATCTTAATGGCCGGTGCGGGTTTTGAAAAGCCTACCTCCATAGAAACCAAGTCTTTGCCCGACAGCAGCCGCTACGTGAAAGAGATGAGCGCCATGCTCAGTCTTCCATACAAGCATCAGCCTTCTGAAACCATTGCCCTAACCTGGTACCTGGGCCCCAACCATTACCACACCTTAAAAAACTGCAAAGCCGGATTTGAAGAGCAGCTCAACCTTGGGTGGGGCATTTTGGGCTGGATCAATCGCTTTGCTGTTATACCCATCTTTGATTTCTTGCGCGGCTTCAACCTCAACATGGGTTTGGTGATTTTGCTGATGACCATCATCATAAAATTGGTATTATTTCCGCTCACCTACAAAGCCTATCTCTCCTCTGCCAAGATGAAGGTTTTAAAACCGGAAATGGATGAAATCAACGCTAAGTTTGCCAATGAGGATCCGCTCAAAAAGCAGCAGGCCATCATGGGATTGTACCGCAAAGCCGGTGTAAACCCCTTGGGAGGCTGCGTTCCCATGCTCCTTCAGTTGCCCATCCTCTTTGCCATGTTCCGCTTCTTCCCGGTGAGCATTGAATTGCGCCAGGCAGGCTTTCTCTGGGCGAGCGATTTGTCTTCCTACGATTCCATCTTCACCCTTCCATTCAGCATTCCGGTTTACGGAAACCACGTGAGTCTGTTTACCTTGCTCATGACGGCCTCTACCATCATCTATACCCGCATGAACAGCGGGCAGTTTACCGGAAACCAGCAAATGGAGCAGATGAAATGGATCATGTACCTCATGCCCGTTATGTTTATGTTCACCCTCAACAGCTATGCTTCGGGGTTGAGCTATTATTATTTCATCGCCAATATGCTCACCTTCAGCATCCAATACGGCATGAAACTTTCCATTGACGAGCAAAAGATTCACCGTCAGATTCAGGAGAACAAGAGCAAGCCTCAAACCGCTCGCAAGAGCCGTTTTGCTCAGCGATTAGAGGAGATGGCCAAGCAACAACAGCAACTGGCCCAGCAAACCCGTCAGCAGAAAGGAAAAAAGAAGTAAACCATGGACATACGGGAGGCAACCGAAGCCGATTTGGATACCCTTCGTTTTTTGGCCGAGGAGGCGTGGATTCCTACCTACCGGCCCATCCTGTCCGATGAACAGCTGCAGTTTATGTTTGAAAACTGGTACAGCACGTTCGCCCTATCCCGGCAAATGGCAGAAGGCCAGCAGTTTCGCATAGCTTTTCTGGAGGATGCTCCGGTGGGATACGCCAGCTTCAGTCATAAAGACTCCGGGTTAGCTCATTTGCATAAGCTATACATGATACCCGGCCTACAGGGAAAAGGTCTGGGGCGCAAGCTTCTCGGGCGCGTGGAGGAAGAGGCCCACCGTTTGAAAGCCGATGTGCTCAACCTAAACGTAAACCGCTACAATCCGTCTAAAGGCTTTTACGAGGCGTGCGGCTACCGCGTAGTTCAGGAAGTGGATTTGCCCATTGGCCCCTATTGGATGAACGATTTCGTGATGCAAAAGGTCCTCGGTTAAGGCCAACGATTTGCCTTACCTTTACCCACTATGGAATCACACCGAACCTCCGTTACCCTGCACGACAAGACCTTTCGGCCCTTCTTATTGGAAGCCGACATACGAGAAGCCGTGGTTCGGGTGGCACAACAGGTAAACCAACATTACTTCGGCCAGGCACCGCTTTTTTTGAGTGTACTCAACGGCTCCTTTATGTTCACCTCCGATTTGCTCAAGCACATACAGGTGCCCTGTGAGGTTTCGTTTGTGAAGATGGCCTCTTACCACGGCACCTCCAGCTCGGGCCAAGTGAAGCACCTCATTGGGTTAGACGAATCCATTGCCGGCAGGCACATCGTTGTGGTAGAAGACATCGTAGACACCGGGCTAACCATTGAGCACCTGTTTAACCTCCTCGAACCCATGCAGCCCGCCTCTATTGAGGTGGCTACCCTTTTGTTTAAGCCCGCAGCCTACAGGGGCGCTCGTTCCATTAAGTTTGTGGGTTTGGAGGTGGGCAACGAATTTTTGGTGGGGTATGGGCTCGATTACAACGGCAGGGGCAGAAACCTGCCCGATCTATACGTGGTAAATTCATAATACCAACACATGGGTCCCGATCTTCAGGTAACCTTTTTGGGTACGGGCACCTCTCAGGGCGTCCCAATTATTGCCTGCGGATGCGGTGTGTGCACCTCTTCCGATCCCCGCGACCAGCGCCTGCGCACCTCCATCATGCTCAGCAAAGGCGAACAAAACTGGGTCATCGATGCCGGTCCCGACTTTCGTCAGCAGATGCTGAGAGCGGGCGTGAAACGTTTGGACGGCGTGGTCTTTACCCACGAGCACAAAGACCATTTGGCCGGGCTCGACGACATTCGGGCATTCAACTACTTCCAGCAGGCTTCCATTCCAGTGTATGCTACCGAGCGTGTGCAGGATGCCATTCGTAGAGAGTTTGCCTACATCTTTGCCGAGGAGCGCTATCCCGGAGTGCCTCAGATTCATTTTGAAACCATAACCCCTTATCAGGCTTTTGAGCTGGCACCCGGCTTGGAGCTTTTTCCTATGGAGGTCATGCACCTCCGACTGCCGGTGTTGGCCTTTCGGTTCCATAACATGGCGTATGTAACCGATGCCAACCGCATTCCCGAGGCGTGCATGAGTCATTTGCATAACCTTGATGTTTTGGTGTTGAACGCGCTGCGCCGCGAACCTCACCCTTCGCATTTCACCCTTTCTGAGGCCTTAGAGCTTGCAGCGCAATTGAATCCTCAACGTTGTTATTTCACCCACATCAGCCACCAATTGGGCCGTCATGCCGAGGTGTTGAACGAACTGCCAAATGGGGTATCTTTGGCCTTTGACGGATTGGAGTTGACCGTTTAAACCATGCAGGAAGAGCGAAGCGTCATTCGGAGTAAGGTGCTCAAACAGGAAATCACCTTTTTGGGCAAGGAGGAGGTGGCCAACAGCCCGGTATTGAAGTTCCGCCAAGTGCTGGACGGTGCCGGTGCAGGGTGGATGCCTGAGCAGATTCATTTCGATATGGATGAAACGTTTGAAGTGCTTGAGGGCACGGTGGAGTATCGTTTGTTCGGACAAGAAAAAACGGCCAAAGCCGGAGAGAAAATTTTTGTTCCGAGGGGCTATTCCCACCAAAATCCATACACCCCCGGTGCAGACCGCGCTGTTTTGCTCCGCACCCAGAATCCGGAAGGGGGCATGGAGGCCGAACTCCGGCAGTGGTTTCGCCTGGCAGATGAAGGTAAGACCGATGCAAAGGGAAGGCTTGCACTCTTGCAGCGTGCGGTTAACCTACGCTACGGAGGCAACCATACCCTCCATGCAAAATATGCCTTAATGCCTCAGCGCCTGTTTATGGGATTTATGGGAATTGTGGGGCGACTCTTGGGCAAGAAGCCACCCTCGATTAGTTGATCCTCAGGTTCAATCCTAAGTTAAACATATAGGGGTTGCCGATGCCACCCTCGATGTTTACCCCAAAGCTTTCGTTCCAGAAGTACCGATACCCAAGCACCAATTGTTGCGTGTATCGGTCGCGTATGCTGTTGTTGATGCCTACCCCGCCAATTTCGTTGGTGTTGTAGGTGCCGGTGTGAAACATCCAACCCAATCGAACCCCGATGTAGAAATCACGATCCTCGGCTTTGGAAAGGGGGTGAAACAAGACCCGAAAACCGGCATTGTGTCGGTACACCGTGTTTTGGAAATCCGAATATTGGCTCAGGCTGGAGAGGTAGTTGATGGTGGTGAAGTTGAACTGCTGATGGGCGTAATGCAGCCCGAGGCTAACTTTTTCGCTGGCGCCGAGGTCTATGCCTGCATTGAAAGCCGGGTATGCGTTTGAGGTACCCCCCAATTGAAGCACAGTGCCCACCAAGGAGTTGGCCACACCCAAGGTGAAGACCATGCTGTTTTTTTCATTTTGCGATTGGGCTGTGGACATGCAAAGCACAATGCCCAAAAAGGTCAGGAGAACAGGTTTGAATGGCATGACGAATAGGATTTAACCCAAAGATATTCACAAATCCGCTCGCTCAAAGAGTCCTTTCCAAGTTTGGTGGAGAACCGGTGAAAAACTATTGATAACTGCTTTAGGAGAATTGCTGCTTACTGAGAACATTTGTAGGTTAAACGATCTACCGATCCAACTCCATCTACATGCTGCATAAAGTTGCTGTTTTAAACTCGAAAGTGTACGGGAAAGCCGAAATCAAACTCGACGATTGCGAATCGTTGCAGTTGGTTGGTCCCAACAACATTGGAAAAAGTACCCTCATCTACGCCTTGAACTTCTTGTTCATTGTAGACGGCCAGAAAATGTCGTTTTCCGGTCAGCGTAAGGGCGATAAAGAAACCATTCATCACTATTTTCCTACGCCCAACCAGAGCTACATCATCTTTGAGGTGTTTAAAAAAGACTACTTCTGTATTTTGGTGAAGCGCGATTCTGAAGGCGATTTGGAGTATTTCCGATTTGAGGGGCCTTATCGGGAGGAGTTGTTTTTTGTGCGCGAGAACGGTGCCCAGCGCATCATGAAGTTCGATGAGGTAAAGCAGAACTGGGAGCAGGAGGGCATTGCCTACAGCCAGTTTCGCAACAAGACCGAGGTTTTTCAAACGGTGTATCAGCGTGGGCGCGACAACAACGCGGTAGTTTGGTTGGAAGACAATGTAAAGACCGACGGGCTCAGCAACAACTTCTCTAAGGTTTACCGCTACCTCATCAACTCCAAGCTCATTACCAACAAGAGTTTGAAGAATGCCCTCATCATCGCGGATAACCGGGAGAACGAGGGCATCAACTTTTCTCAAAAAAATAAGAAAGACATTGTAGACCTTCTCCGCATCAACGACGAGATTAAAGCGGTGAAAGAGGTGCGCAGCGATTTTCTTTCCTTCCGTGAGGTGGTGAATCTGTACAACAGCCGCACCCGCAACCTTTCCGAATTGGTGTATGCCTTTCGCAAGAATTGGGAGAGCGCCATTCCGCATTTGGAGAACCACAGGGTGGAATTGGAAAAAACCATTGCCGGCTTTCAAACCGAGCTCAACGAAGTGCTGAAGCCTCAGCGCGACGATTTCAACCAGAAGATTGGGAAAAAAGATTCGGAAATGGGCTTTCAGGTTGGGTTGGTGCAGGCCCGCAAAGAGGAGATTGAATCCATCCGCAAATTTGAGAACCTTGCTTACCAGCGCGAAGCCTTAGCCAACCTCGATGCCAAACGTAAAGAGGTAGAGGCCCGCATCACCACCATCGAGCACCAAAAGCTTTCGAGTGCCATTCTTCAGCATCAGATCAACGGTGCCGCCAATACCATTTCAAGGCTCAAAAACCAGATCAAAAATTACAACGATCTGTTGATCCATAAGATTGCCACCAAGGCCGAGCATAGGAAGTTTCTAAACGCCATCCTCAGCGATCAGGTGACCTCTTTGCCGGGTTCTGCGGTGAAAAAGAAGGTGAAATCCATAGGCGATTTATTGCCCATTTTCGATGGAGAAATAGACCTTTCGAAAGGCATAGAGCAAAAAGATTTTAAAACCGTTGAAGAATTAAAAGCAGACCTTTCTTTTCAGGAATCGGAGAAGAAGCGCTTAGAGGTGTTGTATGCCACGGCACTTGACATGGAAAAGGCCACGGCCGATTTGAATGGATTGAAAGAAGACATTCGTCAGGTGGAGGAAAAAATCCGCCGCATTCAAGAGCTGCCGGCTTTGGAAAAGAGCCTCAAGCAGTTGGATAAGAAGTTGATTGAGTTGAAAGCCGAACGCGACGAACTCCAAAAGGGATTAAAGGAGCTTACCCGGCAGATTGCCAAGTTGGAAACCAAGCTGGACGATGCCCAGGAGGAGCGCCGCAAATTGGAGAAGCGCCTCACCGAGCTGCAGGAGCGCAAGGAGGAGATTGAGTTTATTGATGTGGAGCCCATTGCCTTCAATACCGAAGACGATTTAGAAACCATCTATAACAAAATACGTGTACAGCAAGGAGATCGGAGCGAGCTGAAAGCCAACAAAGACCGCATGTTCGATACCCTGCGCAACAAGCTGCGGAGCACTGCGGCCGATGAGATGCAGTTCATTCGTTTCGTTGAAGATGAGTTGGCCTGCTTGCACGATAAAGAGAAAAGCATCGATGGCCTCTTAGCCAGCATCAGCACCCAATTCGCCAACCCGGCCTACAC
>JBEIVB010000148.1:0-4634 GCA_040374085.1 Flavobacteriales bacterium
AACAGATACGCGTTGTGTGCCGTCTGCATGAACTTCTGCTGCCACCACCCATGCATCGTTCAACGGTAGAATAAAATATCCGTTTTGGGCACCGGCGTTCTCAATAAGTATGTGCATCATCTTGCCCAGCAGTTGATCCAGTAAGATTTCTCCGGAAATGGCCTTTACGCTTTTTACAATGCTAAGCAAATCAAATTGATGCGTTGAGGTGCCCGTTTGGGTTGAGGATACAGCGGACAGACTGCTCGAGGTTTTGAACCATTTTTTCGTGAGCATATCCACTTTGGTGAAGCACCCCCATTCTAAATACACACGCACCGCATCCTCGGCTGCGCGCTGGGCCTCTTGTACTTTACCCGCTTTTTGAAGGGCTATGGCGAGGTACTCAAGGGCAAGACACTGCTCCATGGTAGCCCTGCTTTTCTTAATAAGCGGTATGGCCTCATGGAACAACTCAACCGATGCAGCATAGCGCCCTTCTTGCAAGGCCAGCAGACCCTCTGCAAGACGAAGTCGCGGAAGATGATGCAAGGGCGCAAACTTAGACCATTTCCGCATTTGGCCCAGATAACCTTTAATTGATTTTTTCTCTGCAGAGGAAAGCGCTTTGTTTTGCGCAAGCGCCCGGCACACCATATAACCACTCAAAGCAAGGGGAACCTGACCAGCATTGGCCGTCCCTAATATGCTTTCTTGTGTGGCTAAAAAGTCGGATATAAGCCCATCCGATTCGTCAAATTTACCCAACATCAAATCCTCCCAAAGCTTCATCACAGCCAAGCTGGTAAGGCCTATTTTATCGTTGGTTTGGGTATAAAGAGATTTAAATGCGGCGTAGTATTCTTCCTCGCTGTCCGATTTCTCGGCAGCTCGATTCATATTGCGGAAGTGCGCAATGTACATGCGGCAGTAATTGCGCACGGTTTCTTGGTGGAACTGTGCAGCCAATTGTTCAGATTCTTGGAAATGCTCTAAGGCCTTTTCAAGCGTAGCATCTTTGCTGTATAAGAAGAACGATTTGATGTAATGGCAGAAAATGCCATACAAGTAATCTCCTTGCTGCAAGCCAGCACGAAAGCCTTTCTCCAGTTCTTCTGTGCACACAGACCAATCGGCATACCAATGCTGTAGAAAAAACGCGTGAATGAATCGCGCAGGGGCTTCTACCTCCTTCGCCTTTAACGATTCCGCCAAGGGCATGAGCTGCTTTCCAATGATGCTGCCGTTTTCCAACTCCCCAAGTATTCCCGAAAGCACAATGCCAAATGAACCGTACATGAGCACGCTATCCGGGCAGTTTCCGTATTTCACCGAACGTTGCACGGCCGTGTTTATGATGAGGGGATATACGTTGGGCAAAGAGCTCAAAACGCCCGGTGCCGTTGCGCTGCACATACGCATAATGGCGAGTTGCTGTGGATCGGTCATCAACGGAAACCGGGTTAACGCACCCAGCTTTTTTGCCGGCAACGCCATTTTTGTTTTCACCACCGATAAGATGATGCTCCCTTTGCCCGGCTTCTCTGGAAACCGAACACCAAGGTCGCGCAAGGCCTTTAACCCAATCTCTGCAGACCGGCTGTGTTGTTTGTTGTTGAAGAAGTACTTAACCAGATACTCTATAACCAACGTTTTATCCAGTACATTCTTGGCATGCTCCTCCATCTGATCTACAGCCCGCAGCAGCGCTTCTTCTTGAGAACAAACGTAGGCCGCTTCTGCAAACTGTTCATAAAGTCGCAACACATCGGCATACTCCTCGTTCCAAGCTTTCGATTCCAGCAAATCAATGGATTGCTCGTAATAATATAAAGCTTGTACAAACGCCACCGATTTCCGGGCTTTCTGTCCGGCTTCCTGGTTGAGCTGCTGTATTTGCTTACGCTCTGCAGGGGTTACCCAAGACTCCCCTTTGTTGAGGTGATTTACAAGTTCAAACAGCCAATCTTCTTTAGTAACGTAGCTTCCCTCATCCAGCAAAAACTTGCCAATCTGCCTGTGGGTAAGCTTGCGGTTTGCCTCCGGCATTAGCCCATAAGCGGCTTGCTGAACCCGATCGTGCGCGAAACGGAAATAAACTTTGGGATGATCTTTGAAGTAGCCGGAGATGGGCTTGAACGCAGGGTTTTCCGGAACCAACAGTCCGTCTTCCATGGCTGTCCACAAGAGGTGAACCACCTCCATTGGCGCCCTTCGGCCGGAAACGGTGCACAGCAAGCCAATTTCAAAACGATTGCCGATGCATGCCGCCATAGTAAGCATTTCGAGAGTAGACAGGGGATAACGCCTCAATTTCTCTTCCATAAACTCGGCCACATTTTCCGAGATGTTGATGGTTTGTATGCCCTCTAAATTTACCGCCCAACCGCCTTTTTCCGTCTCGTATTTTATATGCTTTTCTTCATAAATCTTCTGAAGCAACTGCTTCACAAAGAAGCAATTGCCTCTTGTTTTTTCAAATATTAAGTTGGTAAGCTCTTCCGATGGTTCGGTTTGGAGAGTATCGCGTAGCATGTTTTTTACGTCCGACGCAAAAAGGCTCTCCACACGTATTTCAACCGAGGGCTCAGCCCGCATGGCCATCAACTCTCGCTGGGCCTTGATAAACGGATGGCCCGCATCAAGTTTCTGGTTGCGCACCGCGCATATCATCATCAGCCCTTTCAGACTGGTTCGGTTCATGAGGTTCTGCCACAGATCAATGCTCGCCTGATCGGCCCACTGCCAGTCGTCTATAAAAACCACAACAGGCCTGCGCATAGAACAAATGCCCTCCATGAGCAGCGAAATGGCATACGTAAAGCGGTTTTGCTCCTCCAAACCAAACAAATCGGGCAGGGGCTGCTGACGGCCCAATAAAATCTCCAGCCTCGGTACCAATGGAATGAGCGCAGCGCCCAAGGGACCCAACAGCTCGGCCAAGCTCCTGCTCAAACGGTCGCGCTCCGAAGACTGTGCAGAAAGAAGCTGATCCACGATGTCGTCCAACACTTTTTTCCAACCGTGATAGGGCGTGTTCCGCTGAAGCTGATCGAACTTCGAGGAAACAAATACGCCCTGGTTTAAAGCCACTGTGGTGATGAGCTCGTTTACCAAGCTCGTCTTCCCCACACCACTCTTGCCCAATATATACACCAAGTGTTGTTTTCCGTCTACACATTCATGCAGCATCCTTTCCAACTCGGCCTGCTCTTTCTCCCTGCCGTATAACTTCTCCGGTATGAGCAAATGTTGCTTCAAATCCCGAGTGCCTGTAGGAAACGAAGAAATGAATCCTTCTGTTTTCAACGAAAGTTGACACCGCTCTAGGTCGTATATTAAGCCGTCTATGCTTTGATAGCGCTTCTCGGGCTCTTTTTCCAACAGCATAGCCAAAATAGCCGAGATCTGTTCCGGGACATCGGGTTTAACCACATGTGCAGGGTCAGGAATCACCGCCAGATGCGCATGAATTTGCGCCAACACATCGGTGCCTTCAAATACAACACGCCCAGTAAACAATTCAAACATGACTGCTCCTAAACTATAAAAGTCGCTGCGGTGATCCACCGTTCTGCTCACACGCCCAGTTTGCTCAGGCGATAGGTAAGGCACGGTTCCTTCCACCGAATCCCCCCCTTGCAACATCCGGTTGGGTACCGATAAATCGGTGCTCAATTCAAAGTCAATCCACGAAACCTGGCTCGGGTCAGAGGCCACAATTAGGTTGCCGGGGCTGATGTCTTTGTGAACCAAATGAAGGGCGTGCATGGGCCTTAATGCATTGCACGCCGCAATGAATAGGGTGAGCTTTTGGTCGAGTGTGAGTTTGTTTTCCCGAATTACGGTCTCCAAACTCTTCCCCGGATAATAGCGCCTCACCAAAAACCTTAGGCCATTGTCCTCAAAAACACCCAATTCATCTTCTCCGGAGAGCAAGGTTTGTACACGTTCTTCATTATGAAAACGCGTGGAAACGCCCATAGAACGGTCGTCTCCCTGAAACTGTTTCACCACCCATTCCCCCCGCTCAGGATGTATGCCCCGCGAAATGATGGTGCGCTCGCTGCGGTATATTTCTTCTTTGATGTCGGGTATGCGATCGATCATGGCCGGTCTGGAAAGTTTGGATACACGTGTTTTTCAAAGAATCCTGTGAGCAGAGCTTGTTCAATAGAACTCTTCACCTTCGCAATTTGCTCGGTGTAATCTTTCTTCACCGGAATGAAGTAAGGAGAGTCGTATGCGTCCACCCGGTCCATCCACGCAGAATGCAGAGAGAAACAAAACTGCATCTCCGGATGAACAAGTTTACATACAGGCCCTTTAGATAGGTTGCCGGCATCGAATACCCATATTTCATTGTGGTAGTCGGCAGTACCTTCCACTGCACCTACGCCCACTTCCAATGTGCACACAATGTATCCGTCGGTGTAGTAGGCGGGATCTGTTGGCTTAAGCGCACTTGGCCTGGGAACAAATTGAAGAGAGCGAATGTATTCCAACTTCCCAAGCTGAAAGTGATCGTCGATCTGCATGGTCTTGGTATTCAGGCGATTCAGAGAGAAGTCAATGTCGCGCTCCGTTACCTTCAATACCTCTTCAATCGGTATGATGCGGTTCGGGTATTTATCATATAAGTTGTATATAAATTC
>JBEIVB010000251.1:0-1053 GCA_040374085.1 Flavobacteriales bacterium
CGCCCTTGGGAATGGAGAAGTGCATCAACTGGGTGGGATTTATAACATGGGTGAGTTGCAGGGCGTGACCCAGCTCGTGCAGGGCAACGGAGTAAAAATCCCATTTTCCGAGAGACGCAGCGTTTCTGCTGTAGCTCCACAAAGCCGTATCGCGAAAGGTCATATCGAGCTCAGAGGTGTACCATTTGCCCGGAGAGCAGGAGGAAAAATACGAATAGGTTATGCCCAAGACACCGGCCGGCAGCTCTCCTGCATTGGCGAGGCGCACCAAGTTTATGCCGTCGCGTTTGGTGGTGTTGAAGCCGGTGGTGCTGGCCTCGGTGAGGTTGCAGTAGGAGGTGCAGCGCCATTGAGCCAGCGCTTCCAGGTATCGGTTCAGGCGGGCGGAATCGGCCGCAAACGAAGTTGAAATCTTCATCAGATAACCTCCGCTTTGGTTCACATCTACCAGGGTGTTGGCATAGTTTTGTCCGTTGTGCTCTACTTGCTGCCTCGACCAGGGTATGTTGAGAATGGCGGCGCTGGTGGTGGTGCCAAGCTGGGAAACCTGCACCGGACCGGTACCCGCCCCGGTGGGTATTTTTATTTTAATTTCGTTGTTGCTCCAAGATATGTAAGCATCGGCGGGTGCTGCCACGAAGGTTTGGCCTCCATCGTCGGCGTTGCGGAAGTTTACGGTGCCGTTTCCTCTGGCATTTCCAAAGCCGCTGCCTACGATGGATACGATTTCTTCGTTGCCCGCATTTGCCGTATTGGGTTGAATGCCGGTGATGGTGGGGGCACTGCTTTTGGGTTGTATGGATTGGGGAATGAAGCGTATGCCCAGGCTGTCGCGCCAGGTCCCGAGATTGGGTAGGGTGGTGTTGAGCCCATCGCAGAGCCGTTCTCCATCCCACAAAAGAAGCCCTTGCCTGTCGGCCACCAGCCTCCACACACCGTTCCAACGCTCGAGCATCCACAGCCCGGTGCTGCCCGCTTCGGGCATGTAGAGGCCGGAAACGCGCTCGCTCACATCGCCCAGGGTACCGCCCGGAGCCTCAAGGGTTGTGGCAA
>JBEIVB010000096.1:0-8600 GCA_040374085.1 Flavobacteriales bacterium
ATCTCCACCTTGGGCTGGGAACAGGAGTATTTCTTGGTAGACATTGCCTTGTACAACGCCCGCCCCGATTTGGTGATGAGCGGTAGAACGGTTTTTGGCCACGCTCCAGCGAAAGGACAACAACTCGAAGATCATTACTTTGGTTCGATACCTGAGCGGGCAAAAGCCTTCATGCGCGATTTTGAGCACGACTGCCTTGCATTGGGCATTCCCATCAAAACCCGCCACAACGAAGTAGCCCCCAACCAATTTGAGTGTGCGCCCATATTTGAGGAGTGCAACCTGGCGGTGGATCACAACCAATTGCTTATGGACGTGATGGATCGCATTGCCCAGCGCCATAACTTCAAGGTTTTGTTGCACGAAAAGCCTTTTTCCGGAGTGAACGGCAGCGGCAAGCACAACAATTGGAGCCTGGCAACCAATACCGGCAAAAACCTTCTCTCGCCGGGTAAGACGCCCAAAAACAACCTCCAGTTTCTTACCTTTTTCATCAACACCATAAAAGCGGTTCACGACCACGCCGATCTGCTGCGCGCCAGCATTGCCTCGGCAGGCAACGATCACCGTTTGGGTGCAAACGAAGCACCACCGGCCATCATGTCGGTCTTCTTGGGACAGCAGCTCAGTGCTGTGCTCGACGAACTCGAGAAAAAAGTGAAGGATGGAAAAATGTCGCCCAACGAGAAAACCGATCTTAAACTGAACATCGGACGTTTGCCGGAGATTTTATTAGACAACACCGACCGAAACCGCACTTCGCCTTTTGCTTTCACCGGAAACAAATTTGAGTTTAGGGCGGTAGGTTCTTCAGCCAATTGCGCCCATTCTATGGCCACTTTAAACACCATTGTGGCCGATCAGTTGGTGCTCTTCAAAGCACAGGTGGATAAACTCCTCGACAAAGGCGGAAAGAAAGACGAAGCCATCTTCCAGGTGTTGCGCGATTATGTGAGTCAGTCCAAACGCATCCGCTTTGAAGGGAATGGATATGGCGAGGAGTGGGTGAAAGAGGCTGCACGCAGGGGCCTTTCCAACATCAAGACCACGCCCGGGGCTTTGGGGGCTTTGGTGAGCAAGGCTTCTATGGCTTTGTTTGAGCGGCACAACGTAATGAGCGAGCGCGAGATGCATGCTCGTTATGAAATTCAGCTCGAAACCTACACCAAGAAAATCCAGATTGAAAGTAGGGTTATGGGCGATTTGGCTTTGAATCACATCATTCCAACCGCCATCCGCTATCAGAATTTCCTTATTGAAAACGTTCGTGGGCTGAAAGAAGTAATGGGATCGGCCGATTTCAAGAAGGCCAGCGCCATTCAATTGGCGATGATTCATGAAATCTCTGCCCACCTTACCCAAATCAAAACTGCCGTGGATGAGATGGTGGAGGCACGCAAAAAAGCCAATGCCATTGAAGACGGCAAGAAACAAGCTCAAGCCTATTGCGACCAAGTGAAGCCCTACTTTGAAACGATCCGATACAATGTAGATAAGCTGGAGCTCCTGGTAGACGACGACAGCTGGCCTTTGCCCAAGTACAGGGAAATGCTTTTCATACGGTGATGCAACGTGGCTTTGCCCCTTTGAACGCTGATTTTGCTGCTGTTCCGAATCAATTGGCGCAAAACAAAATCATGCGATTGGGCCTTGCTCGAGTAATAATTTGGTTAACTTAGCCGCGTTTCAACAACATTAGACCCGATTCGATATGAAGATCACAAGGCGATTCATCCTTGTTGCTTTGGTTATGATTGCGGCCATGCCTGCCATGGCTCAACGCAACCTCACCAAAGATGCCGACAAAAAGTTCAACAATGGCTTGTATTTCGACGCCATTGAGTTGTACAAAAAGGCATCCTCCAAAGAAAAAAAGAAAGGAGCCAAGGCCGAACTCATGTTCAAGACGGCAGATTGCTACCGCATGATCAACGATCTGAAGAACGCTGAATTGTGGTATGCCAAGGCCATTAAAGCGAAGTATCCCGATCCAAAGGCAACCCTTCTGATGGCGGACGCAAAAAAAGGACAAGAGCGTTACAACGATGCTCTTGTAGATTACAACGAATATGCCAAGATGGTTCCTTCCGACCAACGCGGTGCCGATGGCGCCAAGAGTTGTGAGTTGGCTCAAAAATGGAAGGACAATCCCACCCGTTTTCAGGTTAACAACCTGTTGAGCCTGAACTCCAAGTTCTTTGATTACGCTCCTGTTTACTCAGATAAGAAGCAGAATGGATTGTTTTTCGTTTCCAGCCGTGAGGGTGCTATGGGCAACCGTACAGATGGGACCGTTGGACAGAGCTTTTCCGATATTTATGAAGTTAAGATTGATAAAAAAGGCAGCTGGAGTACGCCTATGCCACTTCCTGAACCGGTAAATTCAAAGTTGAACGAAGGACCGGTTTCTTTGAACAAGAAGCGTACGAAAATGTGGTTTACCCGCAGCCCTGAACAGCCTAAGAAAAAACTGGGAGCTGTAATCTGCGAAACCGAGAAGAAAGGTACCGGTTGGGGCGAATCTAAGGTGCTTGTTTTTTGCGCAGACTCCTTTACCTGCGGCCACCCGGCCATCACCTTCGACGATCAGCGTTTGTACTTTGCTTCCGACATGCCCGGTGGATTTGGTGGGAAGGACATTTGGTATGTCAACTACGAAAAGAAAGGCAGCAAGTGGAGCGCTCCAGTTAATGCCGGCTTCAACATCAACACCTCCGGTGACGAGATGTTCCCATTTGTTACTGAAGATGGTACCCTTTATTTCGCTTCCAATGGCCTAATCGGAATGGGTGGCCTTGACATCTTCAAAGCAGTTAAGAGCGGCGACGGTTTTGCTGCTCCCGAAAACCTTCAATATCCCATCAACTCTGCCTTCGACGACTTTGGTATCCTCACCGACAGCAAGGGCGAGAAAGGGTTCCTTTCTTCGAATCGTCCAGGTGGAAAAGGTGGAGACGATATCTATTCCTTTGGTCTTCCTCCGCTTTTGTTCAACCTTCAGGGAGTGGTTTCGGATGTCAACACCAATGAGAAAGTCATTGGTGCAACCATTAAACTTGTGGGTTCAGATGGTAGTTCCATCGAGACCAACACCGATGCTTCCGGTGCTTATCGCTTCGACATGACACCAGATGGCATGCGTGTTATAAAATCAGGAGTTACCTACACAGTTAATGCAGCTAAGGAAAACTATTTGGGTGACAAGGCTGAATTCACCACTGTGGGTTTGGAAGTTGGTACTGATTTCACAAAGGATCTGGCCATTAAACCCATCATTAAAGAAGTGGCCATTCGTTTGCCCGATATTTTGTACGATTTGAATAAGTGGGATTTGAAACCTCAATACCAAGACTCTCTAACCGGCTTGGTAAAGACCTTAACCGACAATCCCAACATTACCGTTGAATTGGGTTCTCACACCGATACCCGCGGCGATGTAAAAGCCAATGCTGAGCTTTCACAAAAGCGTGCCCAGAGTGTGGTTGATTTCCTTATTTCAAAAGGAATTGCCGGCGATCGTTTGGTGGCCAAGGGCTATGGCGAAGGTCGTCCACTAGTTTCCGATGCGGAGATTGCGGCGGTAAAAGTTGATGAGGAAAAAGAGGCACTGCATCAGAAGAACCGCCGGACCGATTTCAAGATCCTTCGTCAGGATTATGTACCCAAGGAAGATCCAAACAAAGATGCACCTAAAATTGAGGATGCCTCTGAAGAATAAATATAAACCCGGCTTTATGCCGGGTTTTTTCATACATCACGTTCATGCACGATCAGCGTTATAATCAAAGAGGTGTTTCTGCCGGGAAAGAGGATGTGCATCGCGCCATTCGCCATTTGGATAAGGGACTCATTCCCGGATCCTTCTGCAAAGTCATTGCCGACCCTCTGAATCCCAACAGCGACTACGGCCTCATCATGCACGCCGATGGTGCGGGAACAAAATCATCCTTGGCATATATTTATTGGAGAGAAACCGGGGACCTTTCAGTTTGGAAAGGCATTGCTCAGGACGCATTGGTGATGAATACCGACGATCTATTGTGTTCCGGCTGTGTGGGTCCAATGGTGGTATCTTCAACCATAGGACGCAACAAAGGCCTCATTCCGGGGGAGGTCATAGAAGCTTTGATTGAAGGCACGCGCAGCTTGGCTGAGCAGTGGTTGGAATACGGCATAGAGTTGCATCTTGCGGGAGGAGAAACCGCTGATTTAGGCGATTTGGTTAGGACCGTGCATGTGGATACCACCGTGATTGCCCGAATGCCCATTTCTGAGGTGATGGACAACCACCGAATTGCTCCGGGCCATTGGGTGGTGGGTTTTGAATCGTTTGGGCAAGCCCTTTGGGAAGACCGATACAACGGAGGCATGGGCAGCAATGGCCTCACCTCGGCACGTCACGACGTATTGCATGCCGATTACCGGTCTCGATTTCCGGAATCCTTCGACCCTGCTGTGCCGACTGAGCTGGTGTATGCCGGATCTAGGCGCCTAACCGACTCTGTTGTTGTAGAGCACCCTTATGCCGGTCGTCAGGAGCTAACAGTAGGGCAATTGCTGCTTTCTCCAACCCGAACCTATCTGCCATTGGGCATAAAAATGCTGCGCATGTTTCGGCCGTTCATTTCCGGAATGGTGCATTGCAGTGGGGGAGGGCAAACCAAAGTGTTGCATTTTTTGAAACAGGGCAGGGTGGTAAAAAACAACCTTTTCCCTATACCGCCTTTGTTTGACCTTATTCAAACCGAATCTGGGACCGATTGGCGGGAGATGTTTCGTGTGTTTAACATGGGCCATAGATTGGAAGTTTACTTCACCGACCGTAAGGCGGCCGAGGAGTGCATTGCGTTGGCTGAGGCCCATCGCATACAGGCCCGCTTGGTGGGTGTAGTAGAACCATCAGAAACTCCTGAGGTACGCATCGAAGAAGGGGGCAGGGTACACACATATTTTAGCTGAAGAGCTTCGGCCTTTTGCTTACATTAGCCCCAAACCATTGAATCAACAGCATCTATGTGGGCAAAAAAAAGCATTGCACAGCTTCAAGACGAGGCGGGTGACGGAGAGAAAGGACTCAAGCGCACGTTAACGGCTACCTCCCTGGTTGCATTAGGCATTGGAGCCATAATTGGTGCAGGTCTTTTCGTACGCACTGCCGCTGCTGCCGCCGACCATGCCGGTCCGGCCGTTACCCTTTCCTTTGTTGTGGCTGCTTTGGGTTGTGCCTTAGCCGGACTCTGCTACGCCGAGTTTGCATCCATCGTACCCATAGCAGGTTCTGCCTATACCTACAGCTACGCTACCATGGGTGAGCTGGTGGCCTGGATCATTGGATGGGATCTGGTGCTCGAATATGCCCTTGGAGCGGCCACGGTGGCCATTGCTTGGAGCGAATACCTCAACAATCTGCTTGCCTACTTCGGGACGCACATACCCTATGCCTGGTGTCATGCGCCCTCTCAGGTTTCTGCCCAAGGCGAGCATGGCATTTTAAATTTACCCGCTTTGTTTATATTACTCCTGCTGAGTTTGGTGCTCATGCGGGGCACCCGCGAATCGGCGCGCTTCAACGCCATCATTGTGGTAGTTAAGGTGGTTATTGTGCTGCTGTTTATTGGGTTGGGTTGGCAGTTTGTGCAACCGGCTAATCACCAGCCGTTTATTCCGGCCAACACCGGAACCTTTGGGTCCTTTGGCTGGTCGGGCATTGTGGCCGGGGCCGGGGTCGTGTTTTTTGCCTTCATCGGCTTCGACGCCGTTTCCACCGCCGCTCAAGAGGCCAAGAACCCCAAGCGCGATATGCCCATTGGCATTCTCGTTTCCCTCGGTGTTTGCACCATTCTCTACATCTTATTCGGGTATGTGCTCACGGGCGTTGCGAACTACACCGAGTTTCAAGGTCCCGGCAAGGAGGCATCGGTGGCGTACGTCATCCGAACATATATGTCTCAATACGCTTGGCTGGAACTCTTCATTACCATTGCCATCTTAGCCGGTTTCTCTTCCGTTATTCTGGTCATGCTGCTGGGGCAAAGCAGGGTATTCTACTCCATGAGCCGAGATGGTTTGGTTCCTGCGGTATTCAGCGATCTACATCCCAGATTTCATACTCCTTACAAATCCAACTTCCTGTTTTTCCTTTTTGTAGGGGTTTTTGCAGCGGTAGTTCCCGGTGATGTGGTGGGCGATATGACGAGCATCGGAACGCTGTTTGCCTTTGTGTTGGTTTGTGCGGGTATTCTGGTGCTCCGTAAAACCGACCCCGGCTTGCATCGTCCGTTTAAGACACCGCTTGTGCCCTTCGTTCCCATACTGGGTATTTTAGTGTGCCTGTTTATGATCTACGGATTGGGAATCCACAACTGGATGCGTCTTATCGTGTGGATGGGGCTTGGGTTGGTCATCTATTTTGCCTACGGCAGAGGAAGGAGCAAACTCAAATCGAAATAACCTAAACGGTATATTTTGCCCCGAAATTTGGAAAACGGTTGGGGTTGGTTATATTTTTGGTAGCATAATTCTTATGATACATTATGCTACCTATTCAAAAACGTTTTCTACCCGGTCAGCGTGCAGGCGTTATGATGCTGGCGCTGGTTGTGGGTTTGCTGGCAGGTTGGAGGCTTTCGTTTACTGTTGGGGCTCAACAGGAACTTCAAGTATTGCAGAAAACCGCCGTTGAGCTCGAAAAGCAGGTACCCCCTTCATTGGACGTGCGCCGCAATAAGGGAAATCGATGGTCCTCTTCTCACTTTGCCCGCAATCGCACGGAGCATACATTTGGGAAAATTCCAAAGATCCCTCGCCCCGCTTCGGACTTTGATCCCAACCGAGCCGACAGCGCCGCTTGGGTTTCCTTGGGCGTGTATCCGCGTAAGGTTCGGGGAATTCTTGCTTTTCGAAAATCCATAGGTGGATTTCATAACCTTGAGGATTTACAACGCTGCCGCAGTCTTTCTCCGCGCATTGCACAGGCGGTTGCAGGGGTTTGGAAAGGCAGTGCCTTAGCCAAGCCTTCTGGCGGACCATTTCCTTTTCCCAAGAAGGAACCTACTCGAAGCATCTCTACCCGAGACGCGATGGGCTTGAGCACCCTGGAAGTGAACAGCGCCGATACGGGTGATTGGAAAAAGCTGGCCGGCATTGGAAGCGGTTTTGCGCACAAAATCATCCGTTACCGCGATCGCCTTGGCGGATTCGTGCGTCCCGATCAAATTCTCGAAGTTCCCGGCATAGACTCATCGGTTTATAAGGCCATTGCGCCTTTCCTTGTTGTAGACACTTCTCTTGTTCAGCGCATACCGCTTAATAGGGTGGGGGCGTACCAACTCAGGTTTCATCCCTATTTCAAAGGCAACTTAGCCAGCGCCTTGGTGAATTTTCGCGACAAGCACGGAGGACGTTTTGCAAACCGCTCAGAGCTCAAACGTTGCATGCTGGTAAACGAGGATGTGTTCCAAAAAATCGCGCCCTACATCTCCTTAGATGCTCCCTAATGGAGACCTCCGCTTATGCGATTGCGCTTTTATATGCGTTTAGGCAATAAAAAAAGCCGCCCAATTGAGCGGCTTTTTTTGAAAACATCCATGATTATGGCTTCAGAATGAAACGGCGGTTGTAGGCTTTTCCATTCACCTTCATTTGGCATAAGTACATTCCTGCTGAAAGGTCGGTGTTTGAGGCTGATGTTAAATCCATGGGCACTTGGTACTGACCTGCGGGTTGATGCGTTTTGTTTTCAGCATAAACCAACACACCCATAAGGTTGTACACCTCAAGCTGTACATCAGAGGCTTCTGCATCTAAATTGTACTCCAGGGTAAAGGCACCGTTGTTTGGGTTTGGATAAAGAGCAAAGCCCTCCAACAACTCAACCGGCTCCACGAGCTGCTCCTCGGGAGCGGTGCGGGCCGAGGTAGAGGAGAAGGCCAAACGCATATTGGCACGGGTGTAGTTGCGGGTGCCGGTGGTGTTGGCACATACTCCTCCTGAGGCAATATCTTGGCGGGTGTAAAGCGCGCGATACGCTGTTAATGTGGTGGCAAACATGTTGCAGTCGGTGGTGTAGGTGCTGTTGTTCCAGCAGATGTCGATCAGAAGGTTCGAAGTACCGTTGTAGTTAAATGGTGTGGTAAAGGTGTGGGTGTTCCAACCGGTGGTAGGGGTGAAGTTGGCCGAGTACACGGTTACCGGGCTGGAAAGCGTTAGGTAGCTGCTGCTCGCGAAACTGGTTGCAGTGGTGTAGGCAACGCGAATGGTGAAGGCGTTCATCACCTGCCCGCTCGATGAAGAGGCGTTGAATGCCAGAGAGCGGATGAAGTTGTTGCCGCTTGTCCAACCTCCCGAAACCAGCTCAGCTTGGGTAACGATGTACTGCACGCGATGATCCATGTACAAGGTTCCGTAAGGCGAAGTAGCGGTGGTTCCGGTGCCGGTTCCAATGGTGGCAGTAACACCGGTGCTGCCGGTGGTTGTGAAGTTGTTGGTGCCGGAGTTGCTGCCCGGGGTGGATCCGCACACGGCTTGCACGCGGAAGTTATAGGTGGTGCTGGCCGTTAAACCGGTTAAGGAACGACTGGTAGAGGTGGTGTTCACGGTTG
>JBEIVB010000017.1:0-34544 GCA_040374085.1 Flavobacteriales bacterium
CCTGACGTCGCAGGGTGTTTTTTTGTGTCCTTTCAGTCGCTCAAGCGAGCTTGGCTCCTTGCAGGACACAAAAAAACCCGGCTTTGCCGGGTTTTTTCTTGTTTGGCGGAGAGAGAGGGATTCGAACCCCCGGACCTGTTACAGTCAACGGTTTTCAAGACCGCCGCAATCGACCGCTCTGCCATCTCTCCGAGGGCAAATGTATGCCTTTCTTTTTTTCTGCAAGGGCGGTTTCTGCATTTTGGGCGGAAAATGCTGGTAATGAGGGGTGAAAAAGGCCCGTTGGCGCAGGTTGCAAGGTCAATTGAGGATTTAGGAATAGAGTAGGGGGGCTTTTTGGCTACCTTTGGAATCCTTTGTTTGTGCTCATGAAAAACCTCGGTTTTCTTTTCTTATCCCTTTTGCTGTCTCTGCGCGTTGTAGGGGGCAATCTGCCTGCTTCGGTGCATTTTTCCAATTTTCTTTCGCCCGAGAAAGGACCTTATGTAGAGGCATTGCTTCAATTCCGGGGCATCAGCCTCACCTATGGTCCTGCCAATCCATCGGGCTTTCAGGCTGGAGTTCAGGTTAACATTACCTTCTCCAAAGGCGACACGATTGTAGGCTTTGCGAAAACCCAAGTACTGGGCCCGGTGCTGAGCGATACCACCGGCATTCTGCCCGATTTCCTGCACGTAGAGCGCATCGCCCTTCCTGCCGGAGCCTATCAGCTCGACATTGTCCTCACCGATGTGCATCGTCCGAGCCGCGTATTCAAACACAACCAAAACTATCCCATCAGCATAAACCCAAACCAGTGCGGTTTCTCGAGCCTTCAGTTGCTGAAAAGCGCCGAGCCAAGCAGCGCGGCCGGTTCAATGGTAAAGAACGGGTTGGCCCTCGATCCTATGGTATCCAATTTTGTGCCCGGAAGCATGGAGAACATCACCGTTTACGGCGAGCTGTACGGTTCGGAGCGCGTGATTCCTTTAGGAGAAAAGTTCGTGTTGGTGCACCGCCTGGTGGCCGACGACAAAACCACCAACACCCAAGATTACATTTCCTACAAGCGCTACGATGCAAAAGGCGTTTTGCCTTTCGTGCACACCTTCGATGTAAAAAAACTGCCATCCGGTAATTACGAATGGCTCGTGGAGTTGCGCGATGCCCGCAACGAGTTGAAGACCTCTCAGCGTGTGTTTTTTCAGCGTTCCAATCCACAGCCCGCTTTGGCCATGCCCTACATCACACGTGAGTTTCCGGCCGATTCCACCTTCGCGTTTTCGGTGCATAACCTCGATACTATAAAAGAATTCATTGCCTGCACGCGTCCCATAGCCAACCGCGACGAGATCAGCACCGCCAAAAACGTGTTGGCCTCCAAAGACCTCAAGCTTTGCCAGAAATTCTTTTTAGGCTTCTGGCTCAAGCGCAACGGCACCGCGCCCGGAAAAGCCTGGAGCGATTACAAAGCCAAAGTAGACGAGGTTAACGATATGTTCAGCACCAGCATACAAAGAGGTTACACCACCGATAGGGGCCGGGTGTACCTTCAATACGGCAAGCCCGATTCGCGGAATGTATTTGAGCAAGATGCAGGCACCTATCCTTACGAAATATGGCAATTTTATAAATTGAACAACCGCACCAACCGCAGGTTCATCTTCTACAACCGCGAGCTGGCCACCAACCGCTGGGTGCTGCTGCATTCCGATGCCATTGGGGAGCGTCAGGAGCCCAACTGGCAGATGGTGCTGCAACAGCGCTCAGATTTCAACAACAACACCGATGTGCAGCAGGGCCGCGACTACTTCGGCAACCGCATCAACGAAAACTTCTCTACCCCACGCTGATGGAGCAAATCCCTCGTTTGGCCATCGTGATCCTCAACTGGAACGGTAGGTCATGGTTGGAGCGCTTTCTGCCCGATGTGGTGCGGCACAGCCAACTGCCCGGCGTAGAGGTGATGGTGGCCGATAATGCCTCCACCGACGACTCCGTGGCCTGGCTTCAACGCGAAATGCCCCAGGTACGCGTGGTGGTGAACCCAGAAAACGGAGGCTTTGCAGCGGGATATAACCAAGCACTGAAGCACATTGCGGCAGAGAACTACCTTTTGCTTAACAGCGATGTGGCCGTTCAGGAAGGATGGCTGGAGCCCCTTCTTAGTACCCTCAACCAGCACCCGCATTGGGCTGCCATCCAACCCAAAATAAAGGCATTTCAGCAACCATCGTATTTTGAATACGCCGGTGCAGCCGGTGGTTTTATAGATCGAATGGGTTATCCCTTTTGCCGTGGCCGTTTCTTCGATGTTCTGGAGGAGGACCTCGGACAATACAACGACACCTGCGAG
This sequence comes from Flavobacteriales bacterium, assembly GCA_040374085.1. Classification (GTDB taxonomy): domain Bacteria; phylum Bacteroidota; class Bacteroidia; order UBA4408; family UBA4408; genus JBEIVB01. The sequence goes on from JBEIVB010000017.1 coordinate 2,336, forward strand.
GTGTTCTGGGCCACCGGCGCAGCCATGCTCATTCGAGCCCGGGCGTTTTGGGAGGTGAACGGATTTGATGAGGAATTCTTTGCCCACATGGAAGAAATCGATCTTTGTTGGAGGCTGAAAAACGCCGGCTATGGAATTGGCTATTGCGGTCAATCGGTGGTGCACCACGTAGGCGGCGGAACCCTCAGTGCGCTCAACCCAAGAAAGACCTACCTCAATTTTCGAAACAACCTTTTTCTTTTAACAAAAAATCTACCTCAGCGCAAGCTCTACCCGGTTCTGTTTCAGCGCATGCTCCTTGATGGCTTGGCTGCTGTGCGCTTCCTCTTGAAACGTCAGTTCCCCCATTTTAAAGCAGTTTGGCAAGCACACCGCGATTTTTACAAGGGGTTTGCTGCAATGAAGAAAAAGCGCAGCGTTGCTGGGCTGACATCCGGCAACGAACTGCCTTCCAAGGTTTATAATAAACTGCTGATTGTACAATTTTTCGGGAAAGGGGTGAAACAGTTCTCCAAGCTCAAACCCAAGCACTTCACCTGATGGATGCACCCCTGATGTCTCCAAAGGAGGTGTTCTCCGGCTTACAAGCGTCCAATCTGTTGTTGATAGACGCGCGCAGCGAAGGGGAGTTCGCCAAGGGAAACATTCCAGGCTCTATAAACATCCCGCTGTTAAACAACGAGGACCGACACCTCATCGGCATCGAATACAAAACCAAAGGTCAGCAGGCCGCAGTGGATATGGGGTTCGAGCGGGTTGGTCCGCGATTCTCCTCCCTCATCCGCCGCGCACGAGAGGCCCACGGTGTCTATGGTAAGCCCCTGGTGGTGCTGTGTTGGCGGGGAGGCTTGCGCAGCCAGGTGTTGGCCTGGGTACTGCACACGGCCGGACTGCCTGTAGGCCGCTCCAAGGGAGGCTATAAGAACCTGCGAGGGCTGTTGCTGCAAACCTTTTCCAAACCCCTAGCATACTGCGTAGTGGCTGGCAAAACCGGAGCCGGAAAAACAGAAACGCTGCACGCCCTGCAACGCATGGGCCAACAGGTATGTGACCTAGAGGGCCTAGCCTCGCACCGAGGATCGGCATTTGGAGGTATAGGACTTGAACCACAACCCACCCAAGAGCAATTCGAGAACAACCTTGGACTGATGTTATTTGGCTTCCGTGAAGATAAACCGGTTTGGCTGGAACACGAGAGCCGCATGATTGGTCGCCTGTGTCTGCCGCCCCCTTTTTTCGAGACTATGCAAACGGCTCCGCATGTGGCCCTAGAGGTAGCCTTTGCCGAACGCAGCCTTCGCATTTTAAAAGACTACGGTAATTTTCCGATCCCTCGCCTCGAAGAAAGCACCCGCGCTCTTCAGCGCCGACTGGGCGGTTTGGCAGTCTCGGAATCGGTTCAGGCCCTACATGAGGGACGACTTCACGATTGGCTGAAACCGCTTTTGGATTATTACGACAAGGCCTACGACCAACACTGGCAAAACATCCCGGTCAATCTTCAACACGCGCTCAGCAACGGCAATACCCCCGAGGAACGTGCGCTTGAGCTTATGAAATGGCTTGAGGCAAACGGGTAAAAAGGTCCAGAAACAGACGCATGGCATCGCGCTTCCCTTCGTCTAGGTTATAGGATATAGCCTTGGTTAAATAGTGTTTCACATCGGTTTTGCCCCAATAGTGTGCCTGCTGTTCCGTTATGATGTCGGGCAATTGCTGCAGGCCGGTGTACAATGCCTGATTGAATGCTTGTAAAAACGTTGGCTCCAACGGTTTATTGGCCACCCAGGCCGCAAACACAAAAGGTAAGCCCGTGTAGGCATACCACTCATAGGCCAGATCCACCACCACCGGAAAATGTGCAGCCAATCCAAAAGTGCGGTCACCAATAACCACCCCACCGGTGTTGCCATGTATTTGGTTGATGTAATTCTGTGGAGCCGAAACAAAGGTCCAAGGATGCTTCCAATGGAAGTGATTCAACACCTGCACCAACGAAATGGAGGTTAGGGATTGGAAATCAAGTAAGATGCGATCGATTTCTTTCAGTGGCTTTTCTGCATAGATGCAAACCGATTCCACAGACCGATCTGCGCCTATGCAATAGTCGGTAACCACCTCTGCATGCTTTAGGCTGGGAATAACGGCAACGGGAACCAAGCCCAGATCCACTTCATCCTTGGCTAAGGCCATGGCGCAATCTCGGGGATGCAGCAGGTGCAGTTCCGGCGCGGGGCCTTCCCATTGGGTGAAGGTCTCTATGCCCACACGAAAGGGGGTGGCGTTGAGGTAATCTACGCAGGCAATACGCACAGGTCGGTTCATGAGATCAATTCTTTATTATGGAATCGGCAATGGCCCATCCGTCCATAGCCGCCGAAACAATGCCTCCGGCATAACCCGCACCCTCTCCGGCCGGATAGAGGTTGTTGCATCCGGGATGATGCAAACCATCTTGGGTTCTGGGAATGCGCACCGGTGTGGAGGTGCGCGATTCTGTAGCAACCAGCACAGCATCGGGATGGTTATAGCCTTTCCATTTTTTTATTTGGTTGCCCAAGGCCTCACGCAAAGCCATGGAAATGCCCTGGGGAAAAATCGTTTGTAAATCAGCCGAAACAATGCCCGGCTGATAGGAGCATTGAGGCAATGTTTCGGACACCTTGCCGGCCACAAAATCTACCAGGCGCTGCGCAGGTGCCACCAAGGACCCGCCTCCGGCTGCGTAGGCCTTGCGCTCTATGATCTCCTGAAAGCGGAGTCCGGCCAGCGGCCCTTCGCTGGCATAGGGAACAAAATCTTCGTGCCCCACGGAAACCACGATGCCCGAGTTAGCAAAGGGGTTGTTGCGCTTGCTGGGCGACCAGCCGTTGGTTACCACCTCGCCCGGGCCGGTGGCACAGGCGGCAATGATGCCCCCCGGACACATGCAAAAGGAATACACGCCTCTACCACCCGATTGCTGCACCCAAGAATAGGCCGCTGGAGGGAGGTAGGTGCGTTTCTCTTCCCAATCGGAATGACTGCGGCAATGGTATAAGGTTCTGTCTATGGCCTCCTGAGGGTGCTCTATGCGCACACCTAATGCGAAGGGCTTGGCCTCCAACATCAACTGTTTGCGATACAACAAATGATATATGCTGCGGGCAGAATGTCCGGTGGCCAAGACCAACGCACTTAGCGCCAGCGATGTTGTTTTGCCACTGTCCACCTCGGTTAGGTGAGCAATGCGTATGGTACCGTCTGCTGCGCATTCCCAATCGGTAAGGGCGGTGCCAAACCGCACTTCGCCACCCCATTCTTCTACCTGCATGCGAATGCCGGTAACCACCGCGGGCAAATGGTTGGTGCCGATGTGGGGGTGGGCATTCACCAAAATATCTGGGTGCGCACCATGGGCCACCAATACGTTCAGGATGGTTTCAACACTGCCCCTTTTTTTGCTGCGGGTGTATAGTTTGCCGTCGGAATAGGTGCCGGCACCGCCTTCTCCGAAACAATAGTTTGAATAGGGATTCACTTCTCCGCTTCGGTTCAACTGAGCCAGATCCCGGCGCCGAGCCCGCACGTCTTTGCCTTGCTCCACCACCACTACCTTATGTCCTTGCTGCGCCAGACGGTAGGCGGCAAACAAGCCAGCAGGTCCGGCGCCCACCACCAACACAGGCTCCTGCGCTGGCCTGCCAACACTCTCGGAAACACGGTGGGGGCTGGGTGCAGCGGGCACATTTTCCAGCACCACACGCAAGCGAAATACCTCCGGAACCTGGCGCGCATCGAGGCTTCTCTTTACCGTGTGAAAGGGCCCTTCATAAGCTCCATGCAAGTTCAGCGCCTTGCCCAAAGCCAGACGAACGCTGCTTTCCGAGAGTCCGGCGCGGGCTTCAACCGATATTTCGATCTCGTGTTTCAAGGTAAAAGGAGGGCCAAGATAGGGCATTTGCGGGGGTTGGACCTGCGCCTTATCTTTGGGTACGCTTTACCACAACCCCCACGCCATGTTAAACCTTGTGCTGTTTGGTCCTCCCGGTGCCGGAAAAGGTACCCAAAGTGCCCTGTTAATCAAACGTTTTGGCCTCATGCACCTCTCCACCGGCGACTTGCTCCGAGCCGAGATTACCGCGGGCACTGCCCTTGGGTTGGAAGCCAAAACCCTCATGGACAAAGGCATTCTGGTGCCCGATGCGGTGGTTATTGGCATGATTGCCTCGCGCATGGAGCAGAACCCCGATGCCAAAGGATTCATCTTCGATGGGTTCCCCCGCACTACGGCTCAAGCGGAAGCTCTGGATAACCTTTTGAGCGATAAAGGAACCCTCATACACCTCATGATTGCGCTGGAGGTAGAGGACGAAGAGCTTACCCGTCGTCTCCTCAACCGGGGCAAGGAAAGCGGCAGACCCGACGACCAAGACGAAAGCATCATTCGGCAGCGGGTACAGGAATACAACGCAAAAACATTACCCCTTAAAAGTTATTATGAGGGTCAAGGTAAGTTCACCGGTATTTCCGGTATTGGAAGCATTGAAGAAATTTTCGGCTCCATCTGCCAGGTGGTAGAAGGAGTAAACGCATAAGATGGGCGATAGCAATTTTGTTGATTACGTAAAAATCAACTGCCGCTCCGGCAAAGGAGGAAAAGGTTCAACACACCTGCACAGAGATAAGTCAACCGCCAAAGGCGGACCCGACGGAGGTGATGGTGGCAGAGGTGGACACGTGATTGTGCGCGGCAGCAGCCAACTTTGGACTCTGTTGCATTTGAAATACCGCAAACATGTTATAGCCGAAGCCGGCGGCGATGGAAGCTCGGCCTTGAAAAGTGGCCGTTTTGGGAAGGACGAAATTGTGGAGGTTCCATTGGGCACCATTGCGAAAGATGCCGAAACCGGAGCGGTGCTGTTCGAGGTTACCTCCGAAGGCGAAGAGCACATCATTGCCAAAGGTGGCCGAGGCGGACTGGGCAACAACCACTTCAAATCCTCCACCCTTCAAACGCCTCGCTTTGCCCAGCCCGGAGAACCGGGGGAAGAAGGCTGGAAAATCCTCGAGCTGAAAATTTTGGCTGATGTGGGCCTTGTTGGATTTCCCAATGCCGGTAAATCCACCCTGCTGAGCGTGGTTTCCGCCGCCAAACCCGAAATTGCCGATTACCCTTTCACCACCCTCGTTCCCAACCTCGGCATTGTAGGCTATCGCGACTATCGCTCTTTTGTTATGGCCGATATTCCGGGCATCATCGAAGGGGCAGCAGAGGGGCGTGGCTTGGGCTTGCGCTTCTTGCGTCATATTGAGCGCAACAGCGTGCTGCTCTTTACCGTGCCCTGCGATGCCGACAGCATTTCGGGTCAATACCGAATACTGCTCAAAGAATTGGAGCAATACAACCCCGAGCTGCTGCACAAGCGAAGAGTCTTGGCCATTACCAAATGCGACCTTCTAGATGAAGAGCTCATGCGCATGCTGAAGCGCACCTTGCCCAAAAAAATAAAGTCGGTGTTTATTTCGGCCGTTAGCGGCATGGGTATTCAGGAGTTGAAGGATGTGCTGTGGGATACCATCAACAACCCCGAGGCTTAATCTTCTGAATTCCAAATACGCCAGCTCGCTTCGGCTTGTTCCTGCAGCATAGAGAGGCCATTGAGCACCGCAGCACCTTGCCCGCGGGCCGCAGCCAGCAGGGCCGTTTCGGGCGGATTGTACACCACATCCACCACCAGATGGTCTATGGAAAAGCCGGAGTAGGGAAGAGGTAAGGTCTGCTCCGGATAATTGACCGTGCCAACGGGGGTGGTATTCACCACCAAAGGGAAAGGGCCAAACCCAATGCCTTCCAATTCCCGAAAACTCAGGTTGGACAACATATCCCCGGAAGCGTTTCGGGCCGCCACCACAACATCAATGCCCAGTTGGCGCAACACCCAGCCTACCGATTTGGCGGTGGCTCCGTTACCCAGCACCAGCGCCCGGGTATGAAGGCTGGCCAGAAAGGGCTTTATGCTGCGCGAAAAGCCTATTACATCTGTGTTGTAGCCATGCCACTCCGTAATGCCCGAAACGCCGGTTTTGCGCTTCACACAATTTACTACACCAAGGGATTCTGCAGCAGCATCGCCCATCAACAAGTGAGGAGTTAGGGATTGCTTGTGCGGGATGGTGACGTTGAAACCCAATAGGTTCAAGGATTCTGCTTCGCGCAAAAATTCGCCTGCCTCGGGGCGTTCAAACAGGCTGTAGGTAGCATCCGAAATGCCTTCGCGCAAGAATTTTTCTTCGAAGAAGGCCTTCGAAAAAGAATGTCCAAGAGGATAACCAAGCAACCCGAAATGCCGCATCAGACCTTTCCAAACCGTTGTTTCAATAGGCCAAATGCAACGGGCAACAACGAAATGCCTATGATGCCAAATACCACCATTTCAAAGTTGTTGCGGATGATGGGCATGCTTCCGAAGTAATAACCGGCAAGGGTAAGCAACGTTACCCATAAGGCTCCACCTACCACACAGAACAGCACAAAGCGGCTGTATTTCATAGAACCCACGCCTGCCACGAACGGAGCGAAGGTGCGCACAATGGGCACAAAGCGGGCCATGATGATGGTTTTACCCCCGTGCTTTTCATAATATGCCTGGGTTTTAACGAGGTATTTCTTTTTGAAAAAGCGGGTTTTGTCTTGGGTGAGTATGGCCGGTCCAAGCCGGCTTCCAATGAAGTAATTCACATGATCGCCTAGGATGGCCGAGAGGAACAAAAGCGGAATGAGTACCCACACATTCAACACTCCAATTTTGGCAATGATGGCGCCCGCCGCAAAGAGCAAGGAATCGCCCGGCAGGAGAGGCGTTACCACCAGCCCGGTTTCGCAAAAGATGATCAGGCAGAGAATGAGGTAACTGGTGGTTTGGTATTCCGTAACCAGGGCTTCGAGATGATGGTCGAGGTGAAGGAAGAAATCTACTACGTTCATGCCAAAAGGGTTATGTTAGGGTCTTGGAGGCCAGGGCTTGCCAGAGGGCTTCTTCGGGCACCGGTGCCACAATCTCGGTGGCTATACCGGTAACGGGATGCGCAAAGGCCAGTTTTCGGGCGTGCAAATGTATGGAACCATCGGGGTTGCTGCGACGGGCACCGTATTTTAAATCGCCTTTGATGATGGAGCCTATGGTGCTCAGCTGAACCCGTATCTGATGGTGCCTACCCGTTTGAGGCTTCACCTCCAGCAGGTGATACCGATCGCCGCTGCACAGCACGCGGTATTCCAGTACGCTGCGCAAATACCCGGGAGTTTCGCTGCTGCGGGCAAACGACTTGTTCTTGACCTGGTCTTTCTTTAGAAAATGAACCAGCTCTCCGGCCAGGGGGTTGGGCAGATCCTGCACCACAGCCCAATAGGTTTTTTCTATGGAACGCTCCTGGAACTGCGCGTTCATGCGCGCCAAGGCCTTGCTGGTTTTGGCAAACAACACCACCCCACTCACAGGCCTATCCAAACGATGGATAACGCCCAAAAACACGTTGCCGGGCTTGTGATCCCGCACTTTCAAATACTGCTTCAACAGATCGGGCAAAGCCTCATCGCCGGTCTTATCGCCCTGAACTAGGTCGGATGCACGCTTGTTGATGGCCAGCAGGTGGTTGTCTTCGAAAAGCACCTGCACAGGTAGTAATGGAGCTTCGGTCACTTCAGTACTGCTCTTGAGCGTTCGGAAAATCAGAAGATTTTACATCGTTTACGTATTGCCCAACAGCGCCTTTTATTTCGTCGTACAGGTTCAAATAGCGTCGCAAAAAACGCGGATGGAAACTCTTGGTGATGCCCAGCAAATCGTGCAATACCAACACTTGCCCGTCAACCCCACCACCGGCTCCAATGCCAATAACGGGTATGGTGAGGCTCTTGGCCACCTGGGTGGCTAAGGTGCTGGGGATTTTCTCCAGCACAATGGAAAAACAGCCTTCTTGCTCCAGCAATACGGCATCTTGACGCAGTTTCTCAGCTTCGGCCTCCTCTTTTGCCCGAACGGTGTAAGTGCCAAAGCGATAAATGCTCTGAGGTGTTAAACCCAAATGCCCCATAACGGGAATACCAGAATCTACAATGCGCCGCACCGACTCCAGAATTTCTTTACCACCCTCCATTTTCACAGCATGGGCTCCCGCCTCTTTCATGAGGCGAATGGCACTCTCCAATGCGGTTTTGGAATTGCCCTGATAGGAGCCAAACGGCATGTCCACCACCACCAAAGCACGCTGCACGGCTTTCACCACCCAAGTGCCGTGGTAAATCATTTGGTCGAGGGTAATGGTAACCGTGGTCTCATGACCCGACATCACATTGGCAGCCGAGTCGCCCACCAAGATCACATCCACACCTGCATCGTCCACGATGCGCGCAAGGGAATAATCGTAGGAGGTGAGCATGGAAATGGGCTCGCCCCTGCGCTTCATCTCCTGAAGGGTATGCGTGGTTACTTTCCGAATTTCTTTGTGAATGGACATACGGCGCGCTTATTCCACAAAACTAAGCAATGTTCATCCACAAGGCCTTGAGAATTGTTTACTTTGCGCCGCTTTTCAGCTGCACACACATGCGCACCCAAATTCGACTCATTTCTATTTCCCTTCTTATTGCCTCATTAGGCCTGTTGTGGGAGGGATGCACGACCAAGTTTCAGATCAACGAAGACTGGAAAGAAACTATGGTGGTGTATGGACTCCTTAACCAGCGCGACTCCATTCAATACATCAAAATAAACAAGGCGTTTTTGGGAGAGGGCAACAACCTAATTTATGCCCAGGAACCGGATTCAACGCTCTATCCTGCAGGTGCTTTGGACGTAAGCCTTCAAACGGTGGCCAACGGACAGGGTGTGGGACCTTTGATTCCCCTGCGTGATACGGTGATACCGTTTACCGGAACATCGGCCGTGTTTAACCGCACCATCAATCGTTTGTATTATACCAAAGCGAAACTGAACGGAGATCGCACCTATCAGCTAAAAGCGGTTAATCCAAAAACCGGTGTAGGCGTGAAAGCCAGCACCGGGCTCATCAACGTGTTCGATGACCCCAACGTTCCCCTCAACTTCTCCCTCGTTCTCCCCGATTCTTCCTACACCAGTACTACTTATACTTGGTCGTCGGTAACCAATGGCCTCCTCTACCAGTTGCAGATCACGTTCAACTACACCGAGACCGATGCCAACAATGTTACCACCGCTAAGAAGGTGGTGTGGAACTTAGACGAGCGTCGCTCGGAGAGTGCTGCCGGAGGAGCCAACATGAATTATGCCCTCAACGGCAAGGACATCCTCGGATTTTTGTTGGGTCAGAAGAACGATGCTTTTAAAGCAACCGGTGTTACCCGTCGCTGGGGCAACGTTGAAAGCCGCTTGTTTGTGGGCGGCACCGATTACGCCTACTACCGCGAGGTAAACCGCCCCACCACTGGCCTGCTGCTCGAAAAGCCGACATACACCAACGTCACCAACCTAACCGGAGAAAAAGGACTGGGCCTGGTTTCAAGTCGCACATCCAAACGTTTCCGCGACCGCAAGTTTGTAGATACAACCTTGAACTTCTTAGCTGGGCAGGGATTGGGTTTTGTTCCATAACACCGCTCTTCTGTCTTTTTGTCACAAGAGTTTCGCGCCCCTGTCGGTTCAACGGCAGGGGCGCTGTCATTATTACCCCTTTTAAAAAGAAATAAGGCATGGCATAGGCTTTGACCTGAGCACGCCAAACAAAACAACCAACCAGCATCCTCATCATGGGAAAAATCATTGGAATCGACTTAGGCACCACCAACTCCTGCGTGGCCGTTATGGAAGGGAACGAGCCTGTAGTCATTCAAAACAGCGAAGGCAAACGCACCACACCTTCTATTGTGGGGTTTGTAGAAAACAACGAACGTAAAATTGGCGACCCTGCAAAGCGTCAAGCCATAACCAACCCAAGGCGCACCGTTTATTCCATTAAGCGTTTTATGGGTGAAACCTTTGACAAAGTGAGTACTGAAGTTGGCCGCGTTCCATACAGCGTAGTGCGAGGCGACAACAACACACCGCGTGTAGACATTGACGGAAGGTTATACACACCTCAGGAAATTTCGGCTATGATTCTTCAGAAAATGAAGAAGACCGCAGAAGACCACCTGGGCACCACCATCACCGAAGCGGTTATTACCGTTCCTGCCTACTTCAACGACGCTCAGCGCCAGGCCACCAAAGAGGCCGGAGAAATTGCCGGATTAACCGTTAAGCGCATCATCAACGAGCCAACTGCGGCTGCCCTTGCTTACGGATTAGATAAGAAGAACCAAGACATGAAAATTGTGGTGTTCGACTGCGGTGGTGGAACACACGATGTATCCGTGTTGGAGTTGGGCGATGGCGTGTTTGAAGTAAAATCTACCGGTGGCGATACGCACTTGGGTGGCGACGACTTCGACCAAGTGATTATAGACTGGTTGGCCGCTGAGTTTCAATCGGACGAAGGCATAGATTTGCGCAAAGACCCAATGGCCTTACAGCGTTTGAAAGAAGCTGCCGAGAAAGCCAAGATTGAGCTCTCCAGCACCACCTCTTCTGAAATCAACTTACCTTATATAATGCCGGTTAACGGCATTCCAAAGCACTTGGTGCGCAGCTTAACCCGGGCTAAGTTCGAGCAGCTTGCCGACAGCCTCATTCGCCGTACCATAGAGCCCTGCAAAACCACTTTGCAGCAAGCCGGCCTCAGTACCTCCGACATAGACGAAATCATCCTCGTGGGCGGTTCAACCCGTATACCGGCCATCCAGAAAGCGGTGGAAGATTTCTTTGGCAAAGCACCTTCTAAGGGTGTGAACCCAGATGAAGTAGTGGCCATTGGTGCAGCCATCCAAGGCGGTGTGCTCACCGGAGAAGTAAAAGACGTACTCCTTTTAGATGTTACGCCACTCTCCCTTGGCATCGAAACCATGGGCGGTGTAATGACCCGTTTGATTGAGTCGAACACCACCATCCCAACCAAAAAATCGGAGGTATTCTCTACCGCCAGTGACAACCAGCCAAGTGTGGAAATCCACATCCTCCAAGGCGAGCGTCCTATGGCCAATCAGAACCGCACCATCGGTCGTTTCCACCTTGACGGCATTCCACCGGCACGCCGCGGTGAGCCGCAAATCGAAGTCATCTTCGACATCGATGCCAACGGCATCTTGCACGTAACCGCCAAAGACAAGGCCAGCGGAAAATCGCAAAACATCCGCATCGAAGCCTCTTCCGGCCTATCCGACGCCGAAATTGATCGCATGAAAAAAGAGGCAGAAGCCAATGCAGATGCAGACAAGCAAGCGCGTGAAGAGGTGGAAAAACTGAACCAGGCCGACAGTTTGGTTTTCCAAACCGAAAAGCAGTTAAAAGAGTTTGGTGATAAAATCCCGGCAGAGAAGAAGACGGCCATTGAAACGGCTATGAATGCACTCAAAGCTGCTCATTCAGCCAAAGACCTGCCGGCCATAGCCCGTGAAATGGAAAACCTCAACAACGCTTGGAGTGCCGCCTCGCAGGATATGTACCAAGGCGGAGACCAACCGCCCCAGGGCGATGGAGGGCAAGGCAACCCCAATGCGAACGCTTCTTCTGAAGCTACGGATGTAGATTTCGAAGAGGTTAAGTCGTAACGTTTAAACAATCTATTGCAAAAAAAGGCCGCTCGAATTGAGCGGCCTTTTTTTTGTTTGGGTTGGGGCAAATCAATCGCCCAACAAGGTTTTACGGCAAGCCTCCAAAATGCGAAATGCACCTTCTTTATCCTTAGAATCTGCGTAGGTGCGCAATACAGGCTCTGTGCCCGAGGCGCGGATCATAAGCCACTCGTTTTCGTTGAAAAAGAACTTCCAACCGTCGAGATCCTCCACTCGTTCTACTTTGTAGTCGCCAAATTGGGTGAGGGTTCCGGCTTTGCATTTTTGAATGATGTCTTGTTTCACCGATTCTTTCAACTGAAGATCGTTGCGTTCAAACCAGAAAGATCCGGTGATGGCATACACTTCTTGAATGAGGTCCTGAAGGCTTTTGCCGGTTTTGGCCATGAACTCCCAAATGGTAAGTCCCATCCAAATGCCGTCGCGCTCGGGGATGTGACCTTTGATGGCTATGCCTCCGCTTTCTTCTCCACCCAGCAAGACATCCTCCTTTATCATAATGCCGCAGATGTATTTGAAGCCAATCTTCACCACCTCAAGCGGTAGGCCATAATGTTGGCACATGGCCTTAATTTTTACTGTGGTGGAGAAGGCCGTGCACACTTTTCCATCGAGTCCCTTGTACTTTTTCAGATAATGAATGAGCAGGAGGATGATGTGGTGGCTGTCTACAAAGTTTCCGTTTGCATCGTAGAGGCCAAGACGGTCGGCATCGCCGTCGGTAACCAAGCCACAGTCGATGTTTTCGGCCACTTGTATAAGCTCCGAGAACTCGCGCAGATTTTTGTGGATGGGTTCGGGTGCCTGTCCCTCAAAACCGGGATTGTGGTCGCAATGCAAAAAGGTGATGTCGGGCAGGAGGCGACGCATTACATTTTGCCCGGCCCCAAACATGGCATCGTAAGCAAACTCCATGTTGCTGTTTCGGATGGCATCGAGATCGAAGTGTTTGGCTACGTGGTCGCAATAAAGGGTCTCCAGATCAATGGGAGTAACTTTGCCCGATGCCAGGGCATCTTCTAATGCGGGTAGGGTAGAAGCAGAAGGAGCTGAGGGCTGAATGAGGTCTTCTATTTCCTGCACGTCCTCGGGCAACAAAGGCCCTCCGTAGGAACCTTTAAGTTTGTAGCCGTTGTATTCGGGTGGGTTGTGGCTGGCGGTGATGATGATGCCCAAGTCGGCACCGCGCTGAAGCGTGCCAAGGGAAACCATTGGGGTAGAAACAAAGCCTTCCGCCAGATGCACAGAAATGTTGTGTGCGGCCATTACGCGAGCAACGGTTTGGGCAAATAATGGGCCTGCAAAGCGGCAATCGTGCCCCACCACAACGGAGGGGTTTGCGTTTCGTTTTTTAAGCCACTTGGCGGTGGCCTCGGCCACGCGCGCCACGTTGTCGGCGGTAAAATCTTCTGCAATGATGGCTCTCCAGCCGTCGGTTCCAAATTTTATGGTGCTCATAATGTAAATGGTGTTCGGTGTGTAATTTCAAGGGGCGCAAAGATAACAAGAAGAGCCACCCTTAGGCAGGGAACTCGCGCTCCAGCAGTTTGCGCAACTCGTCGGGAGTTATGGCCATGCGGAGGTTTCCGTTCTGGGCGAAGCAGATTTCACCCGTTTGCTCGCTCACTACGATGGCAATGGCATCGGTGGTTTCGGTTATGCCCGCCGCAGCACGGTGGCGCATGCCCAGGTGGGCCGGAAAGTTCTCTTTCTCTGATACAGGCAACACACACCGCGCGGCATCGAGGTGGTCGCCCGAGATGATGACGGCTCCATCGTGCAGGGGACTGTTCTTAAAGAAAACGCTCTCGAGCAAGCGGGCACTCAACTTGGCTCCAACCGCCTCACCGGTGTTGGCAAAGAAGCCCAAATCGGTTTTGGTTTGAATCACCAACAAGGCACCGGTCTTAGTCTCCGCCATATTGCGGCATGCTTTCACTATGTTGTGGATGTCTAAGGAGTGCTGGCCCCCATCGGGAGTGGTTAAGTTGCGCCAGGAGTCTTTCCATTTGCGCTTACCAAGAAAACCATTGGTGCCAATGAGAAGCAAAAAGCGCCTCAGCTCTTGTTGAAACACCACGATGATGGCGATGACACCCACCCCAATGAACTGCCCTAAAATGGTGGCCAATAGCTGCATTTTTAAGGCCCTTACGATGAGCCACAAGAAGTACACCGACATGATGCCGGTGATGATGTTGATGGCCACACTGCCTTTTACAATGCGGTAGAGCTGGAAGAGGAGCAACGCCACCAAAGCAATGTCCAGCGCATCGAGCCACCCAACGGTGAGGAAGTCGGGCAGCAGGGGCCATAGACCCAAGATTATGCCTGTTGCCATGCGCGGAATACGTTAAGGGTTTGAACGGTGGCGGCCACATCGTGGGTGCGAATGATGTGGGCTCCTTGGGTTAAGGCGAGGGTTTGCGCAGCCAATCCGGCCGGCAAAGAACCCGCAGCATCGGTGTTGCCCAGGTGCTGAATCATGCGCTTGCGCGATACACCCACCAAAACCGGGCACTCAAACACGGCCATTTGCTTGAGGTTTTTTAAAATACAAAGGTTATCGCTGAGGCTTTTCCCGAACCCAAATCCGGGGTCGAGCCACACGTCGGCTACACCCATCAGGCGAAGGGTTTCGAGTTTCTCGGCAAACCACTGGAGCAGGTGTTCCATAGGATGCTCAACGTTCATGGAATCGCGCATATTGCCCACGGGGTCTAAATTGTGCATGAGCACATAGGGAGCGCCATGGGCCGCCGATGCAGAGGCCAGGCCCGGATTGGCGAATCCAGACACATCGTTCACTACGGCAGCGCCGGCCTTAAGGGCCGCCAGAGCAAGGGTTACAGAGGTGGTATCAACGGAGATCAATGCATCGGGAAACGCCTTGGCTACGGCCTCAACCGCCGGCAACAAGCGCTCGGCCTCTTCGTGCTCGCTCACCTCTGCTGCTCCGGGCCGAGAGGAAGCCCCACCCAGATCGAGCAGCAAGGCACCTTCATCCAACATAGCGCCCGCGCGATCCACCACCTCGGAAAGCGAGGTGCGGCTGGGTGCAAAGAAGGAATCGGGGGTAAGGTTCACAATGCCCATCACCACCGGGTAGGGGAGTGAGAGCAGCTTTTGACCAAACCGTTGCGGGTGTTCCATGGCCCAAAGATAGGGCTGCCCGCAAAAGGGCGACCACCTTTTCAGCGTTTTGGAACAATCCTTGTGTGTACTTTTCGAAGCTCATTATTCAACGCCTATGAACCGGTCTATTATTTTTTGCCTTCTGCTTGGCCTCGCCGCATGCACGCCCACCACCCGTTTTCAGGTTATGCAACCCGCCGAAATCACCCTTCCGCCTCAGGTGGTGAAGATCGGACTCATCAACCGCAGCGTTGCCGACAACCAGAACCAAGCCTTAAACCTACTGGAAGGCCTGCTTACCGGAGAAAGCATATATGCCGACCGCAGGGGCAGTGAGGAAGCCCTGGTGGCCCTTAAGCAGATGCTCGAAGAAACCAACCGCTACCAGGTTTCCTTGCCTGCGGTGAACCTGCCCGGCAACGTGGCCGGCATGGAGGCAGGCCTCATCGATGTCAATACCCTAAAACAAGTATGCACTCAGTTTGGACTCGATGCCCTGGTGGTGCTGGAGGTCTTCGATACCGACAGCAGGGTGCGGGTAGATCCCCGGCTGCAAGAGCAGAGAATAAAAGGAAAACGCGTGATGGTCTCCGACTTTGTGTCCACAGCAGAGCTGATGGTGAAGAGTCGTTGGCGCGTGTATGAAGCCGCTACGGGCAACGTAATCGACCAATTTGGGGGCGATGATGTGCTCAACTTCAACAGCGCAGGCCCCACCCCCGAAGCCGCCCAGGCCGGACTTCCGGCCAAACGTGCCGCCATAGACCAATGCGGAAGAGCAGCGGGAAGCAGCTATGGCCGTCGCATAGCACCCTACTGGGTTTGGGTAACGCGCACCTATTACCGCAAAGGCGACCCCGGGCTCGCCCTCGGGTGCGACTACGCCAAGCGAAAAGATTGGGAGAAAGCCGCAGCGCTTTGGAAACCCCTTTGCGAATCTACCAACCCCAAAGTGGCCGCAAAAGCCTGTATGAACATGGCCGTTTACTTTGAGCTTCAAGGTAATTTGGCGGTGGCAATGGAGTATGCCCAGCAGGCCAAAACCAAGTATGGGTTTCGCGATGCTGGAGCCTACATCTACAGCCTGCAACAAAGAAAAGCCAACCGCCAGCGCCTCGAAAAGCAATTTGGTGCCGATAAAAAATGAATCCCCTTCACGACTCCCTGCGCCTGAAGGTTTGGACAACCTTAACGGAACAGTATTCCTCCGAGGCCCGCAGCGCCCTCGCCGATTGGGTATTGCAGCAGGGGAAAGACATACACCATTGGTTGCCCCTTGCCCTGCTCTCCGATAAAGGCGGGGTGCGCTTTTCCTGGCTCATGGGCGACCTATTGCGGCGCTCACCGGAATTTGTTGCACCCGCCATTCCCTTTTACCTAAAGCACCGCAGCCCGGAGCGAGACGATGCCTTTGATAGGGCCTTGGCCAAAATGCTCACCGTTTGTCCCATTCCCGAAAAACTGCACGGCCAAGTGGCAGACCTTGCCTGGGAGTGGTGCACCTCTTCCGAATACCCCATCGCCACCCGAAACTTTGCCTTCGACATCCTTTTCAAACTGAGTAAAGCCTACCCCGAACTGGCGCGGGAGCTGCGACTGGAAATGGATCCACGCATAGCATTTGAACCCGGCACCCTTCCTAAAAAGTACCATCAACTGTTTGTCAAGACCCGTCCACCCAAGCGAAACAAAGCAGCTGAATAATTTTATTATACCAAAGAATGAAACGCCCGAAAGGCATCCTCTCCTTTAACAAATCGATAAATCAACTCATAAACCAATCATCCAATATTCTCGTCCTCTCACTTTCCATCCGCTACCGACACCCCATACCGATCCAACAAATACAGCATGCCGGCCATAGCCGCCGCACCCAAATGCAACTCGCGTGGGTTAACAGACTCCAAAACATCGAGCGCGCTGTGGTGCACATCGAAATACCGCTGGGACTCGGGCATCAACTCCACCATCATAGTACCCAGGGGTTCCAATGGCGAAATATCGGCCCCACCGCCTTCTCTGTCAAAACTGTGTAGGCCATAGGGGCGGAAAAGAGGTTCCCAGCTTTGCATGCGTTTGCGTTGTGCGGGTGTGCCTTCGGAGCAAAAACCGTCGGGCGCAAAGCCACCCGCATCCGACTCCATGGCTGCAATATAGCGTTCGTTCTTGCGCCGGGCGGCCCATGCTCCGTATTCTTTGCCGCCGCGCAAGCCGTTTTCCTCATTCATAAAAAGCACAAATCGAATGGTACGCTTGGGCTTGTAGCCCAACTGTTTCAATAGGCGCAAACACTCTATGGTTTGCACAATGCCGGCCCCATCGTCGTGGGCTCCTTCGGCCAAATCCCAGGAGTCGAGGTGGCCGCCCAGGGTAATGACCTCTTCCGGTTTTTCGCTTCCCCTGAGTTCCGCAATTACGTTGTTGGAGGGCACCTCGCCCTTATAAGCGCATTGTTGTTTAAACCAGAAGCTCAGGCTTGGGTCTTTACCCAACAAATCGTGCAGCAGGTTGGCATGCACGGTGCTTATGGCGCAGGCAGGAATCTTAGGAATGGAGTCTACGTATCCCATGGCACCGGTGTGGGGGTTGGTGTCGGTGGCCAGGGTAACCGAGCGTATCATTGCTCCAAGAGCACCGTAGCGCGCGGCCATGCGGGCTCCGGCGCCCCGGTAGCGAACAGCCGGCCCGTATGCATCAAAGGTGTTGATGCGCGTGGGGTCCATGGGAATGTTGAAAAACACAATCTTTCCTTCTACTCCTTTTCTACCCAAACTGTCGAGCTGGGTAGGGCGTGTAATTTCCACCACCTGCGCTTCCAATCCCTCGGGCGAAGTGGCAATGGAGCCGCCCAGAGCGCAAATGCGCACCGGCATGCGCAGAGGGGCCGTTTCCACAGCAAAGGGGCGGGATTTGTTGGAGCGCTTAATGCCCATTTGGGTGATGATGGCTGCTTCCTCTGCCGAGCCGCGCACCCACTGCGGAACTGCAATGGGCTGCAGGAAAACCGAGTCGGGCCGTAGGGCCGAGAAGGTGTTCAAGCCCCATTCCACGGCCTTATCGGCTTGTGGAGAACCGCTCAGGCGCGGCCCAATCTCTTTGCACAGCACACGCAGATTTTCGTATGCCTTACCGTTGCGCAAACCTTCGCGGAACATGCGGCTGAGCATAACCGAATCGGCCGCATCTTGTGCAGAAACACGTGTGAAGGCGCTCACACCCAAGCAGAAAAGTAGCTTCCATCTCATGTGCCAAATGTACACCTTGAGGCTCAACTTAGAGATTGCCCTACCTTTGAACCCATGCCAACCACACCCAACCCAGCCCAAGTTGCGTTTCAGCGCCTGCTCACCATCATGGACGAACTCCGCGAACAATGCCCCTGGGACCGCAAGCAAACCTTTGAAAGCCTAAGGCATCTCACCATTGAGGAAACCTACGAGCTGGCCGACGCCATCCTCGACCATGACCTACCCAACATTGAAAAGGAATTGGGAGACGTGTTGCTGCACATTGTTTTTTATGCACGACTGGGGAAGGAAGAAGGCGCTTTTACCGTTGAATCCATGATCAACCGCTTGTGCGAAAAGCTCATCTTCAGGCACCCGCACATCTACGGCGATGTGAAAGCCGAAACCGAAGAGCAGGTAAAAGAAAACTGGGAGAAGTTGAAACTGAAAGAAGGCAACCGCTCGGTGCTGGCGGGTGTTCCGGCTTCTTTGCCCGCCTTGGTTAAAGCAGGACGCATACAAGATAAAGCCAAAGCGGTGGGCTTCGATTGGGAGAACCGCGAGCAGGTGTTTGAAAAGGTTCAGGAAGAGCTTCAGGAGCTGCGTGAGGAGGTGGAAAAAGGTGCAGACAAAATCCAAGTAGAAGCCGAAATGGGCGATTTGTTGTTTTCTATGATCAACTACGCACGCTTTCTGGGCGTGAATCCGGAGGATGCCTTGGAACGCACCAACAAAAAGTTTATACAACGCTTTACCTATATAGAACAACGCGCCGCACAAGAAGGAAAAGCGTTGGAAGAGCTCGGACTAGCTCAGATGGACGCCTGGTGGAACGAAGCCAAAGCAAAAAGCTGATGCAGCCCCGAGGAACGGCAAAGTTTAGTGTTGAAGCGGCCTTTTTTTGATCATACCTCCACGCGTTTCCTTTATGACACCCATCACCACAAAGGCATTTGGATCGATCTTTTCTATCTCGGTTTTCAGGCGGTGCAGTTCCAAGCGGGTTACTACGGTAAACACCACCTCCACGGTTTTTTCGTCGCCTTCTGTTCGGTAGCCCCGCTTGCCCATATACACCGTTACTCCCCGACCTAAATCGTTGATGATCATGCTTCGGATGCGCTCGCTGTGGGCCGATACGATGGTAACCCCCAGATATTCCTCAATGCCTTCCACAATAAAATCGAGGG
This sequence comes from Flavobacteriales bacterium, assembly GCA_040374085.1. Lineage (GTDB taxonomy): Bacteria > Bacteroidota > Bacteroidia > UBA4408 > UBA4408 > JBEIVB01. The sequence continues at coordinate 21,577 of JBEIVB010000017.1, forward strand.
TGCGGGAGGCTGCCAGGTAGGTGATCATGGAATACATGGCAATTTCAATGGAGAGAAGGTATGCCGCGCAGGAGAAAATCAACGCGTTGATGCCTATGATGACATCGCCAATGGTGAGTCCGGTTTTGCGGCTCAAGTAAATGGCCATTACTTCTGTACCATCGAGCACAGCGCCTCCACGCACCGAGAGGCCAATGCCGGCGCCAATAAAAAAACCTCCAAAAACCGAAATCAAAAGGTTGTCTTGCGTAACCACCGGAAACGGAACCCAACCCAGCACCACGGCCAACATCACCATAGCCACAGCGGTTTTAAGCGCAAACTTTTTACCCACCATGCGATAGGCCATAAAAACGAAGGGAGAATTGATGATGAGCAGCAAAAGGGGTAACGACCAGCCGAACAATTGATGCAGGAGAAGACCCACACCGGTGGCACCGCCATCAATAAAATGTTTGCTCAATAAAAATCCCTTCAATCCAAAAGCCGCCAAAAACACGCCGGAAACCATCAGCAAGCCATCGAGCAAAGCCCCCGCCAACATGGCTTTTCTCTGCAAATAGGCTCGGGCCGATTTGTAGGAGCTTAGGGAAGGCTCAGGTTCATGCATAAATGGAATCTATTGCGTTTGCGTATTTCTGCAGGATTACTTTTCGCTTGAGTTTTAGGGTGGGGGTTAGCTCATCGGCTGCAATGGAGAACTCTTTTGGAAGCAAGGCGAAGTTTTTGATTTGCTCCGTTTGCCCGAAGTTCTGGTTGATGCGTTTCACCTCATCCTCTATGGCTTTACGTATAGCGGCATGTGCGGCAATTTCTTCGGGCTTGGCGAGGGCAATGCCTTGCTTGGCCAGATAATCGGTACAATAGGCAAAGGCAGGTACAATAAGAGCCCCGGGAAATTTGCGCCCATCGCCTACCACCATAATCTGCTCAATGAAAGGGCTCTCTTTCATTTTATTTTCCAAAGGTTGTGGAGCCACATATTTACCTCCGGATGTTTTGAAAATTTCTTTTTTGCGGTCGGTGATCTTTAAAAAACCATCTGCATCTACTTCGCCAATGTCTCCGGTATGAAACCAGCCATCGGTCATGACGCCCTCGGTGAGGTCGGGGCGTTTGTAATAGCCCATCATGATGTTGGGGCCCTTACACAGAATCTCACCATCTTCTGCAATGCGCACCGAAACGCCGTCGATCATCTTACCCACCGATCCAAAACGTGCGCTGTTTGGAAGGAGGGTGTTTACCGAAACCACAGGAGAAGTTTCCGTTAAGCCGTAACCTTCTAAAATGGGAATGCGGGCCGCCCAAAACACGCGGGCCAAACGGGGTTGCAGGGGAGCCGACCCCGAGGCCACTACCATAAGCCTGCCACCCAGCGCTTCGCGCCATTTGCTGAAGATCAGGCGGTTGGCTACGTTCAACTGCAGTTCATACCACCACCCATTTTTCCCGTAATGTTCGTATTTCAAACCCAGATCGAGGGCCCAGAAAAACAAGGTTCGTTTGATACCGGTTTGCTCCTGACCTTTAGCTACAATGCGGTCGTACACCTTCTCCAACAATCGAGGCACGGTGGCGAAGATGTGCGGCTTTACCTCGCGGATGTTGTCGGCAATCTTTTCCATAGACTCGGCGTAATAAACCGATATGCCTAAGTACTGATACAGGTAGGTGAGCATGCGCTCGTAGATGTGACAGAGCGGCAAAAAGCTAAGGGCCGTGCCGGTGTAATCTACCGGAACCAAAGGCTTGCTGGCAATGCAGTTGGAGATGATGTTGTGGTGACTCAACATAACCCCTTTGGGAACACCCGTAGTTCCGGAAGTGTAAATCAGGGTGGCCAAATGGTCGGTCTCAATGCCTGCGCTGATGCGCTCAACCTCGGGCTGAAGGCTTTCGTCTTTGCCCAGATCGAGCAACTCATACCAATGCGGACATTGGGGTAAAGCATCGTAGGAATACAGGCCGATGATGCTCGGCACCTCGCTGCGAATCGCTTCTACCTTGGCTAAAAGCTCAGCATCGGAAACAATCACCAAACGAGCGGCGCAATCGTTTAAAATAAATTTATAATCATTGGATGATATGGTGGGGTAGAGGGGCACGTGCACCACGCCAATCTGAAGCATGCCCTGATCCATGATGTTCCATTCGTAGCGGTTGTTGGAAATGGTGGCTACACAATCTCCTTTCTTTAGGCCCATCTTCAGCAAAGCGCGGCTGGCTTGTTGTATGAGGCGGTTGAATTCCTGGGTTGATAGTTTTTTCCACACCCCATCCACCTTCGATGCCAACGCATCGGGCTTGGGATAGCTTTTGAGCATGTGCGGAGGTATGTCAAAAAGTCGTGTAGGTTCCATAATGCAATAGGTTTGGTTAAAGGTAGCAAAACAATGCATCGATTGGCCTTACTTTTGATGCTCCTCCTGAACTGTGAAAAGACTGATTCCCTTCCTGTTTTGCGCTCTTGCATTTCTGAAAGCAGATGCCCAACCCCTTCGCAACGATGCGGTTCTAACCGTGCACGAGGAAACCCTCAATAAGTTGCTGGAAGCATTGGGCGAGGTAAAGGGCAAAAATTCCTTCTCTGCTTTTTGGATGAACCACGAATTTACCTGGACACTCAGTCGCGCCAACATACGCCTGCTCACTGATTCTGCCCGATTTGAAACCGATGTGCTGGTGGAAACATCGTTTGACTCCTACACCGATCACGTGGTGGGTCGGCTGGCGGTTGGCTACGACGAGAAAGCCAATAAAATTTCCATCAAACTGGTGGATGCGGTGTTTCGGGTGCGCATGGGATTTTTTGGGAAGGAGGTAACCGTACGAAAAGTGCAATTGGCCGATTACTTGCCCGAACCGATTTTGCTGGATGGCCCTGCCACCCTAACTACCACCATGCCCATACGCATGCCCGATGGAACGCAACGGGTTCTGGCGCTGAAACCGCAAACCATTTCTCTACGCATTTTGCCCGCCCAAATTGTGGTAAGCTCCGAGCTCTCGGTTCAGCCACAAACGCCCCCTCAAACGCAAACGCCAAAAATGCCGATTGACCCTAAGTGAGGAATTGGGTTTTTCTATATTTGTCAAACCCAACCTACGATGGATTGTGCAACAGACTGAAAACACTCCTCCTCCTCAAACAGAAAAAAATCTCAACCCTCACGTCTCCGTCGATTGCGTAATCTTCGGGTTCGATTTCGATGGATTAAAGGTTCTCCTTATTGAGAGGAAACCCACCAATGGGACTTTACACGATCCCGATTTCCGGAACACTTTGCTCCCCGGCAACTTGGTGAAAGACGACGAGGACCTCGATACCAGCGCCAAACGGGTATTGTATGAACTCACCGGTTTAACCAACATCTTTCTGGAGCAGTTCTTTGCTTTCGGAGATCCGGCCCGTGTAAAAGGCAAATTCGATACTCATTGGCTTCAAGCCATTCGCGATGAACCCAGCGCAAGGGTAATTACGGTGGCCTATTATTCCTTGGTTAAGTTGGAAAAATACAAGCCAACCGCATCCTCTTTTGCACAAAGAGCCGAATGGTTCCCCATTTCTGCCATTCCTCCGCTTGCGTTCGACCACAATGCCATTTTAGACAAGGCCATTAAAACCCTTACCAACAAGCTCCGCACCCAACCCATTGGATTTGAGTTGTTGCCGGAAAAATTCACCCTCGGGCAATTGCAAAAGCTGTATGAGGTGATTCTCGGAAGGGAGCTGGACAAACGCAATTTTAGAAGAAAAATATTAAACAAACGCATCCTCATTCCTCTGTTGGAAAAGCAACAAGGCGTGCCGCACAAGCAAGCTCAACTGTTTATGTTCGACCGTGAAAAATACGAGGATATGAAAGAAACATCTTTCGGCTTTGATTTGTAAACGGTAATCAAAACCATAAAAAAAGGCTGCCCGATCTTGGACAGCCTTTTTAGTTTACGAGCGATTTAAACGTTATCGCATCAACATAATTTTTCCGGATTGAGTGCCTTTGCTTGTCTTCAACTGATAGAGGTAGACGCCTGCTTCTGCCCGCTCACCGCCTTCCGTTTCGCCATCCCACTCCACCATTTGAGGTCCGGCCTGAGCCATACCCTTGAACAAAGTTTTTACCCTACGACCCAAGGCATCGCTCACCACCAGCTCCACTTCCTGGCTCGCTTCAAGGGCGTAGGTTAAGGTGGTAAAATGCTCAAATGGATTTGGATAGGCACCAAAATTCTGTACCGCATCCATTTCCTCTATGTTGGTAAGGTTGGGTATGGTCATATCCGGAACCGGAAGTTGCTGATCTGTATAAACCTTAAACTGGCCGGGCTGAAGGCTCACGGTCATGTTTACATCGTTCACTTGAAGCGGAGCCCCCGTGAGGTAATCGTACCAGGTGCCGGTATGTTGGAAGCCGGTAAAGACGTTGGTTTGCACCACATCAAAATTTCCGAAAACACAGGTGTTCATGGCGGCATCGTTGATGTAGAGTTGCTTTTGCTTGCCCCCAACCGACATGTTGTAATTGCTGGTGCGGTAGGAGGGATGCAGTTGCTTGAGCTTGATGAAGGCCGCGTATGTTTTGTACAACCTGTGCCGATCGGGGTTGTTGTAATATTCCCACCAGCGGTTGGGCTTCACGCCGGTTCGTCCATTAAAATCAATGGAAATATCGTAACCCAATTCCCCGAATTGCCACAACATTTTTGGGCCTGGGGTTAAAAACACATAGGGCGCTAACTGGGCCATCCTTTGCATGGCATTGGCATTGGTGCGCGTTGAATAGTTACCATTTGCGTTCCCATAAGTCTTAACGGTGTACATAATGCGCTCTTCGTCATGACTTTCTGCATATCCAACCAAATTATGAAATGGCCAGTTGCGAGCTTTGTAGGAAAGGCCCCACTCAAAATTTGAACTGTTTTCAAAGCCCATTGCGGCCTGGGAGGTTTCAAAGGTAGCTTTACCCCATAACATGCAACCCATGGCACACAAAACGGTTTCTTCATCGTTGTTGCCCAAATGCTCTAAAATGGCATAGGTGCCCGGATGCCTCGCCCATAGCTTGTTTACAATGCGTTGAATGTGGTTCACACGACTTTGATCGTATTGAGACCAAAGGCCAACATCCAGCCCAGAATCAAATTGAGTAAATCCTTTGGATAAGTCGAAGCGGAAGCCATCTACTTTGTACTCTTTTACCCAGTAGCTCAGCACGCTGTCTACCATTTCTTGCACATAAGGACTGTCGTGGTTAAAATCGAAGCCCACGTTAAAGGGGTGCTTTGCTACCGGGTTGCAATAAGGGCTGTTGGAAGATGGCCTCTCGTTGTCCTGATCCCAGAAGAGTGTGGCATAAGGCGATTGACCAAAACAATGGTTGAATACCACATCCAAGATAACGGCTATGCCGTTTTTGTGGAGGGTATCTATAAGTTCTTTCAGTTTCTCTTTGGGACCATAATATTTGTCAACGGCTGTAAAATAGGTTGGCCCATATCCCCAGGAGTTGTTGCCTTCAAACTCTCCCCATGGCATGAACTCCACCGCATTTACTTTGAGGTTCTTCAGGTATTTAATGGAGTCTATAATGGACTTAAAGTCGTGGCGGGGAACGAAATCCCGCACCAACAGCTCATACACCACAAGGTCGCGGCTGTCGGGCTTTTGAAAGTTTGGCACCTGCCAGTTGAATGGGGTTTGTCCGGGTTGAAAAACCGAAACCTTGTTGTAGGTTTTTCCATTCGGAAAGGGAATGAGGTTGGGGTAAATGAGGGGGTTAATGGCGTTGTCTGTGCCTTGCTCCAGAACCTTATCGCAATAAGGGTCGCCAATTCGAATGTTGTCGTCCACTACATATTGAAAACGATATTCAGTGCCTGGGGTTAATCCACCCACGCGAATCCAATATCGATCACCGTCAAATGATTTTGCGCACTGCCATTGAGGGGCAATCTCCCAGTTGTTCCAATCGCCTATAACAAATACGTGGTCCTTAAACGGCACCTTCAGCATCAGCACCACAGCCGTATCTCCGGGTAAATAATTGATGCCCTGTTTCATGCCGGCCGGCGGATCCTGCACCACCGGAGGGTTGCGCACCACGTAATACATAGAATCAGTAAAGACCAGGCCGGTGGTGGTTTCGGCACGCATCTTCAACCAGTATTTACCCGGCTGGTTTGCCACAATGTTGGCGCTGCAGGTAGTGTTGCTGGCTTGCTGTGCAATCAGCTGGTTGTTGCGGTAGAGGTTGATGAAGGCCGGTTGATTGGTTTTTACCGTAAAGGGAAAACTCTGGCCTTGCGTAACCACCCGCACATATTCTATGGGAGATGTAATGGCTCCTGTAAATCCGGAACCGTAAATGGGGTAGTACACATCGCTGCCATCGGCGTTTTTACCCACCTGTGTTCCGGCGGCATTTCTAAAAACCATGGCCATGGCACGTGGCTTATCGCTGGTGCCGCAACCATAAAAGGTGTTCAACTTAAATCGAATTCTCCATTGGTTGTTGCCCATACCGGTCATTAAAACCGTGGAATCTGGAGCAGGCCAAGGGGTTTTTATGAACTTCCAATCTCCGGCACTCCCACTGAAATCGGTAATCAAGCCGGTGTGTATGTAAACCGGACCCGAAAATCCATTTAAGGCCGCGTTGCCTTGTCCGGCATTAAAGACAATGGTAACCGAGTCGTTCAACTGCGGAAATTCCGGGGTTACGGTAATCACCTGCCCAACAGCGGAGAAGGAGAGCAGCAACGCAAATAAGAGATGGCTTATGTTCTTCATGAGGATGGAAAAAAAGCCGGAAAGGCTACACGTTGTATTTCTCTCCGGCTAATGGTTTAACGGTTGAAATTCAGTATCAATCCAAAATGATGAGTTTGTCGGAGGCCACGCTGTTGCCACCGTTTATGGTGAAGTAGTAGATGCCTTTGCTGAGTTTCTCACCTGCATCGTTGGTACCATCCCAATCTATGGTGTTTAAGCCTGACTTCACTTTGCCCTCCAACACGCTGGCAACAAGGCGACCGTTTACATCATACACAGAGATGCTGTAGTTTCGGCTGGCATCGTTTGCAAAAAACTCAATGCGGGTTTCGTCTTTGAATGGGTTGGGATATACTTTGCTGTGGTACTCAAACGAGCGGGTTTCGGGCAATCCCACTTCAACGCCGTTGATTACCTTATTAAAATAAACCGGTGCATTTACCCACTCGCCCAAAAGCGGATCGGAACTGCCAATAACCAATGGGTTGTTTGTTTCGAGGTTGGTTATGAAAATATCTTGGCATCCGTTATCACGCCCAGAGGTGCTTGCGTCGGCAGAACGGAACACAAGCCCCATGGTATAGGCGGTTTGACTGGGTTGCATTGGGGTAGAGATTACCGTTCCTCCGGCCGAGCTTCCCAAATTTACGATGCCCGAATCTCCGTAATAACGGTTGTAGCTGTTGATGCGCAGAGTCCAAATGCCGTTGCCTTCGTTGGTCATTTCCCCAACCCCATCATCGGCAGGATTTGCTCCCCAGTTGCCAACTACGTGCTCCCAAACCTCCGAATTGAAAGGAACAATTTGAGTTTGGCAATAGATAGGCCCGCTGGAACAAACTCCGGAGTGCGCATAGATTTTTGGCAGGGGAGAAGGATTGCCTTGTCCGCCCTGCAAGCTGCAATCGAGGCTTACAAATTTTTTTGTGTCGAGGTAAATCTTCAGGCCTTGCTGGGCAAAGGCAGCAGAGGCGAGCATCATGAGCGATGCCAATGAGAGTAGGGTTGTTTTCATGAGAAGTAAATTAGCGTTTGATGAGTTTTATGGTGTTGCGTTGATGTTGCTCGGTAACCTGAAGGAAGTAAGCACCGGATGGTAAGGCTGAAACATCAAGCAGAAGTCTGTCGCCCACCACCTCTTTTCCAACAAGAGGCAGCTCCTGACCTATGCTGCTGAACAGAGAAACCATAGCCTTGTTCCAATTTATGCCGCTTGCCTGCAGGCAAACCTGATCTTGCGCCGGATTGGGGTGCATGCGCAGGTTCCGTTGTGCCAAACCGTCTTCTATGCCAACACCGGTAACCATAATTTGTTTCACAATGGTATCGGTGCCGCAGGCGTTGGTTACAATCAAACGCACGTTGTAGGTTCCGGGAGCAGGGTAGGAGCGTAGGGGATTGATGGAATTCACCGTGGCATCTATCGTACCGTCGTTTGTGAAATCCCATTGGTAGGTTCCGTTGGGGTAGGTGTTGGAAACCGAAAAGGTTACCAAGAAGCCATTGGGGATGTACGTAAAATCGGCAGTGGGAACCGGAACGGAGTTTACGTTTACCAGATCAATTCCAGTGCAGCCCTGGGCATTGGTTACGGTGATGGTGTAGGTACCCGGTTGCGCTACCGAAATGGTTGAGGTGGTGGCGCCGTTGGACCAAGCATAGGACAAAAATCCGGGCGTGGCAGCAAGCGTTGCGCTTTGGTTGGGACAAATGTTTTGGTCGGCGCCGGCGGTTACCATAGGCAATTCACCTAAGCTTACTTCCACCGTGTCGCGCGAAAGGCAACCGTTTCGGTTGGTAAGCGCCAGCCAATAGGTTCCGCTTTCACCCACCGAAATGGAAGCGGTGGTGGCGCCGGTACTCCACAGAGCAGAGGTGTAAGGAGCCAGATCGTAGGTTGGGGTTATGCCGGCAAAAGAGGAAGTGGGAGCAGGGTTGCCCAATAAAAGGAAGATGTCGTTTCCGTTTCCATCTTTTCCAATAAGGGTCCCATCGGCGTTGCGAAACACCATAAAAAGCCCGTTGAGTGGACTACCCGAAGGAATATTATAATAGTTGCGAATATTAATGGTTATACGCCAAAGGTTATTTCCCAAACTATCCATTCTTCCCAATCCATCGTCTTGTCCCCAGTTGCCCACCCACGGAATAACCGGTCCGGTAAAGGGCTGGGCTTCGTAGCTCGAGTGGAAATACACTTTTGACGCTCCGGCTAAACCGCTCTGGCCCTGGGTTGCATCGTAAATAATGGTTAAGGAATCGTTTTGAGGGCTTAGGAAGAAACCACCACCCAAGGTTAGATTGGCCAACCCGCAAATGCTGGTGTCGTTGCCCAGACTGAGCGGCAAAGAGGAGCCGCCAAAGGTTGAAACTACAATTTGATCGTTGCTGAAGCAGGTGCCGTTGGTAACCGTAACAGAATAGGTTCCGGGTTGGGTAACCGTAATGGAAGCGGTGGTGGCACCTGTGCTCCAAGAATAAGCGTTGGTTGATAAATTACCGGCTGTTAAAACCAGGCTTCCTCCCTGACAGATGGTGGTATCGGGGCCAAAGTTTACCGAGCAATCTAAGGCGGTGCTGATGGTGAACGTGGCTTTGTAGTTGGCCCCGTTGTTGTTGTCGATGTGGGTTCCGTTTCCTCCGGTAAAGGTGTAGTCGGCTTCGAAATACACTTCCAGAACGTAATTCCCATCGGTTAGCCCCGACATGAAGGAAATGGATTGGGCATTGGTTTGCCAAACCTGATCTCCGGGCACGCTTAGGTTTGCACCAAAAGGAAGGTTCAAAGAGGTAAAAGGAACAACTGCGGTAGAACCCGCCTCCACCACCCGGTAATACATTCTTGCGCCGGTAACATCGTCGGACCCATTCTTGTAGGTTTTTACTTGTCCACCGGTGAGCAGGTAGGTTGAGGCTGCGCTGGAGAAAGTTCCAAGAGCTTGGGTATTGAAGGTGAGGCCCGGCACGTAGGTATTGTTGCTGCCGTTGTTAAGCGCCACCGCACGATCCCAGATACCGCTGGCAGCATGCACCATAGCCGTGGAAAACAGGCACAAAAACAACATGGTAAAGCGTTTTTTCATATTCATGTGTTAAATCGACACTAAGATAAGACAAGAAAAAACAGGCTACCAAGCCAAACAACATTTTTTTACAAATGCATCTTACAGAGTATTCAAACGCTTAAGCAGGTTCTCCTTGTAGGATCTGCTGATGGGAATAACGAACTCGCCAATGGAAACGGCATTGTCTTCGATTTCGCGAATCTTATCGATGCGGATGATGAAGGAACGGTGCACCCGTACAAAGTCTTTTTCAGGAAGCTTGCCTTCTAGACTTTTCATGGTACTGAGAATGGTGAAACGGCCGGCAGTGGTGTAAATGTTCACGTAATCGGCAAGGGCCTCTACGTGGGAAATATCGGCGAGTCCAATGCGCACCAATCGGCTGTCCTTCTTTATGAAAATATCTTGTTGGGCGCCGGGTTCAATTTGCAGGCTTTCCGATACCTGCTTTACCTTTTCAATTGACTTTAGAAAACGCGCATATTCAACCGGCTTTACCAAGAAATCGGTTACGTTGAACTCGAAGGCTTCTGCCCCGTGTTCACGATTGGCTGTAACCAAGACAACTTGGGGAAGGTCATCAAACGTTCTCAAGAAATCGATGCCGCTCATCTCGGGCATCTCCACATCGAGGAAAATCACATCGATGTTTTCTTTTCTTATTATAGCGAGGGCTTCAGAGGCTTGGGAGCAAGAACCGGCCATATACAAACCCGGAGTCTTTTCAACAAAATGCTGAATGGCAAAACGGGAAAGTTCATCATCATCAACAACAAGGCACTGCATAGACAAAAGGTTAATCGTTCAAACATACCGTTTTTATTTCAGATATGGGGGTTGGCGGGCTGGTTCTGAATGGATACATTTGAGCAGACCATTAACCAAACATGAACCGGAAGATTCTTCAAGCAGCTGTTATAGGGTCGGGTGTGATGGGATCGCGCATCGCCTGCCATTTTGCCAACGTGGGCATCCCGGTGCTCCTCTTGGATATAGTTCCATCCAAACTCAGCGATACCGAGGAGCGTTCAGGCCTCACCCTCGAAAGTACGAACGTGCGCAACCGCATAGTAAACGATGCCTTACAAGCCGCCATCAAGAGCAGCCCTTCGCCCTTGTACGATGCCAAATCTGTGGGCTTGATTCAAACCGGAAACCTCGAAGACGATTTTCATCGTTTGGCCGCGGCCGATTGGATTGTGGAGGTGGTGGTGGAGCGCCTCGACATCAAACGTCAACTTTTTGAGCGCATCGAAGGTGTACGCAAGGCCGGCAGCCTGGTTACCAGCAACACCTCGGGCATACCCTTGCACCTGATGGCCGAGGGGCGCAGCGCCGATTTTACGGCCCACTTCTGCGGAACCCACTTCTTTAACCCTCCGCGCTACCTCCGATTGCTCGAAATCATTCCCCAGCCGGCGGTTAAGCAAGAGGTGGTGGATTTCCTAATGGATTTTGGAGACCGCATATTGGGCAAAACCACGGTGCTCTGCAAAGACACACCGGCTTTCATCGCCAACCGAATTGGGGTGTACGGCATCATGGCCCTTTTTCATTCCATGGAGCGCCACAACCTCAGCATTGATGATGTAGACAAGCTCACCGGCCCCCTCATTGGCAGACCCAAATCGGCCACGTTCCGCACCTGCGATGTGGTGGGCTTAGACACCCTCGTGCACGTAGCCAAAGGTGTAGCTGCAAACTGCCCTGCAGATGAAAGCAGCGCCGCGTTTGCCATCCCAAATTTTATTGAACAAATGGTTAAAAACAATTGGCTGGGAAGCAAAACCGGCCAAGGTTTTTATAAGAAAGAAAAGGTTGCAGGCAAAAAGGATCAAATCCTGAGCCTCAACCTCAGCACGCTTGAGTATGGCCCTGCCGTTAAGCAGCGCTTTCCGGTATTGGAAACCACCAAGAATCTGGATAAGCTGAGCGATCGTTTAAAAGCCCTGGTTTCGGCTAAAGACCCGGCTGGCGCGTTTGTGCGCGAGATGTTTGCCGGCCTTTTCCATTATGTGGGGCATCGCATTCCGGAGATTGCCGACGATGTATATAAAATAGACGAGGCCATGAAAGCCGGCTTTGGCTGGGAATTGGGGCCGTTCGAGTATTGGGATGCCCTTGGTTTTGAAACGGGAATGGCGCTTATTCAGGAGGCCAAACTCGAACCTGCGGCATGGATTGTGGCCATGAAATCGCAAGCATCGCCGCGCTTTTACACCCACCAACAAGGACGCAAGCAACATTACCGTCCAAGCACAAGCACCTTTGAACCCATACCCGGCACCGAGCATTTTTTGTTGCTTGACAGCTTTAGGGCGCAAACTCCTATTTGGAAGAACGCAGGATGCACCCTTCACGACATAGGCGACGGAATCCTAAATCTGGAATTCCACACCAAAATGAATACCATTGGCGGGGAAATCATTTCGGGATTAAACAAAAGCATACAGATTGCAGAGGAGTCCTTCAATGGATTGGTGATTTCCAACGAGGCACCCAACTTCACGGCGGGTGCCAATTTGGGCATGATCTTTATGATGGCGGCAGAAGGAGAGTGGGATGAACTGAACATGGCCATACGTGCCTTTCAGCAGGCCATGATGCGGGTGCGGTATTCGGCCGTGCCTGTGGTGGTTGCGCCCCATAACATGACCTTGGGCGGCGGCTGCGAAATGTCGTTGCATGCCGACCGTGTGCAGGCTCATGCGGAATTGTATATGGGCTTGGTGGAATTTGGGGTTGGCGTTATCCCGGGTGGAGGCGGCACAAAGGAATTCGCCTTGCGCGCATCCGACGCCTATTTCGAGGGCGATCTGGAGCTGGCCACCCTTAGGAACCGCTTCTTAACCATTGGGCAAGCCAAAGTGAGCACCTCAGCACAAGAAGCATTTAAATTAGGTTACCTGCGTCCGGGCACAGATGGCATTACCCTAAACCGAAACCGCCTGCTGGCCGATGCCAAGAATGCCTGCCTCGACCTTAGCGAAAAAGGATATAAACAGCCGGTTAAACGAAAAAACGTTAAAGTGCTGGGCAGAAGCGGTTTAGGTATGATTTACGCAGGCGCGAATTCCATGTACAGCGGCAACTTCATCAGCGAGCACGACCGAAAAATATCCGAGAAG
>JBEIVB010000241.1:0-1481 GCA_040374085.1 Flavobacteriales bacterium
AAGGCTTCTACGGGTACGTTGCTGTTGCGTAGGTCGGCATTGGAAAACAAAAAGGGATTCTGCATGCTCAAGGCATAAAAGCTGTTGCGCTGGGTGCGTCCTTCTATGGCTGCATATACACTCATCACGTCGCGCACCACCACTACGTTGGCGCGCAGGTTGGGGTAGAAATGGGCAAGACCGTCCTCTAGCTCGGCAAAGAAGTTCAATCCCAAGGTGGCGTTCCAACGGCTGTTGCCGATGCGCACCCAGGGGTTGGCCCAAAGGATGTTGGCGTGTTGCCGATCCAAACCGCTGGAGTCTCGGAAAGGGGTGTAGGCATAGCGATCTATGGAGAGGGTGCCTCCGTATGTTTCCCGCTCTATTTTTTTATAAGCCTGAAGTTCTAACAGAAATCGGTTTTCTGCAGCGGCTTGGGCATCGCGGGTGTTTCGGAAATGCGCCCGGGCTTGGTAGCCAAAGGCGGTGCTGTCTTTCAACCGGCTGCTCCATTGTGCATCTGCCTGTAGGGTGTGGAAGCGCTGGCGGGTGTTGAGGCTGTCGTAGGTTTGCTCGAACAAGCGAGCCGGATAGCCGTAGTAGCGCACGGCTTGTCGCTGGTAGGAAAAGCTGCCTTGCACGGTGTGCTCCGGCATGAAGTATTTTCCCTGGGCTTCGGCCACTTGTTCGCTGAAGTTGGCGCGCCCGTTGCCCTCGCTCACAAAGCCCGAGGCACGGTGCAGGCCGTGCCCACTCACCTGCCAGTTGCGGGCCCTTAGGCTGCCGCCCCAGAGTTCGGCGTAGGTGGTGTTGTAGTTGCCCAAGCCGGCTTTCATCATAAATGGATAATAGCGGGCAAGGGCCTCACCTTTTAGTTTGGCAGGTTTGATGGTGTCGGGTATAAAGCGTGTGTTGTAACGCGGAGGATTCACGGTGTAGCTCAACGCGGGAGGAGGAATGACGGTGTCGCGCAGGTCGGGCTGCTCGTTGAGTTTGTAGGCATCGGAGATGGCCGGCTTGTATTCCTGCACTACGTTCACCTGCTCGGTGCTCAGCCCTGTGTTTTTTCCCCCGCTGCCTTGGGCGTATGCGGTGCCCTGCACCACCACGAGAAGGATAAGGAAAAGGTTGTTCGAGATGGATTTCATGGGTTAGGGCTTTGTTTCGTAGATGTCGTTGTCGTTGATGCTGTTGGTATCAAACCGAATCTCCAATGAATCTTGTTTGAATTTTTCTTCCTCGGCTTTCTCCTCGGCAATCAAGGCGTTGAGGCGCTCTTTGGCCTGGGCAACGAGCTCGGTGTTTTCGCTGTGATCGATTACGCTCTGCAAGGTTTCCTTGGCGTTAAACCGGTCTTTGCGCTGCAAGAAGACTTCGGCATACAACAAGAAGGAGCGGGTTACCCAGTAGTCGTAATTCTGGTATTCCTCTATGAGGCGGTTGATGCAGGCTTCCGACTCTGCATCCATTCCCTTGCTGAGCTTGTATTCGGCAATGGCAAA
>JBEIVB010000133.1:0-5619 GCA_040374085.1 Flavobacteriales bacterium
CGCAAACAAAGATGGTGCTCCGGTAGCAAGGTTATGTTTGAAAGTTGAGGACATTGTGTTTAACAACTCGGGTCAACAGACACAAACCGCGCAGGCTAACACACCGGCCCAACCGGCTTTCAATCCACCACAAGCCCAAGAAGAACAAATCCAAGACCTTCCATTCTAATTATGATACACGCAGCTTTATACTTTGCAGCAGGACTTATCCTTGTCTTGGCCGGGATGGCTATCGAAAATTATCGAACCAGCCATAAACAGTTAAACGCATTAGCGGAAAAATTCAGCATCAGGGGATTTCTAAATGAACTGCCCGATCCACACCGGAAAATATGTATTCAATACATGGACCCCAAAGTGGCCTCATGGAAAGTTGACTCCCTTAAAGAAGCCATTGGCGCATTCTGTATGTGGAACCAGACACCGCATGAAGAGTATTTTGGGAAGCTTTACGATGCAATAAGGACCAACGGAGAATTGCCGGACCCGCCGAGCAAGTTTATGTAGAAAAGGCCCGTCCTGAATCCGATGGAGGGCAAGCCCACCCATTATATGGAGGTGGATACTTGGAAGCCTGCCATCTAAAGAAGCAAAGAACTAATGAGGCGGAGTTCCCCAAACCCTGACCGGATGGGTCTTAGATGCCTTGCTTAAAACACACCATGAGCCAACAAAAACTTTTTGACCATGTCAATCCGATTCGTTGTTATTCACCTACTGTATTTGAGCAGTATGAATATCGGGGATGGCTTATTACAATCGAAAATTATTTTGGGACTGAGGAGTTGATAGGATTTGCAACGCCTATGAAATATGCCCACATATTAACCATAGACAACTATCGCTTTAGTGATATAGTTGCAAAAGAAAACGGGATTGAGGAAAAGTTTTATGAGGATGGCGATTCGTATTATGAAGATTATAGATATATAGTTGCAGAACCAGATGACCCTATTTGTATTATTAATATCGAAGACAGAACAATCGCGTCTTGTGTTTTGGATTACATAACAAAAGAAATCATTTATGAGCTGGGTATTGATGCTCAAAAAACCATCGTGCTAAAGCAGATAAACAAAAAATCAATTAAGCCAAAATCAAGCGTAAAGCAAAGAGGATTTTTGCAGGTAGCGTGGTCATCTCTTGTTAAAGCAAGAGACCAGAAATGCGTAGAATGTGGAAGCGTTTATCTTTTACACGCTCATCATATTAAGTCATACAAAACACATCCCGAGCTGAGACACGATGTAAGCAACGGGATAACGCTATGCGCACATTGCCATAGAAAGTGGCATAAAGAAAACGGGAAAAAGTAAAAGTTACAAAATTCATTTAATAACTTCAAGAAACTAAGCACGGCAACCCACCGTATAAAGGGTTAAATTTGCGAATCATCACCCCTAACTGATGAACAAACAGACTACAAACATAATGCGCAAATGTGCGCAGGCCACCGAGCCTGTCAATGTTGCGCGTTTTTTTTATACCCCTTTGAGGAAGGCAGTTAGGGGCCGACCTCATTGGGGTTCTTTTTTTTAAGCAATGGCTAAAGACCCAGCATTTTTATTCTACCCAGAGGCGTTCCTTGGAGGTATAAGCGACCTGACGATGGAAGAGCGCGGCCAGTACATAACACTATTGTGTTACCAACACCAAAAAGGTGTTGTAAGCGAAAAAACCATTAGGTTATCCGTAGGTTCTGTCTCGGTTGATGTAATGAAGAAATTTATCAAAGACGAAAATGGAGACTACTACAATGAGCGATTAAGGCACGAAATTGAAAAACGTAGCAAATTCGCGGAAAGTAGGAAGGAAAACGGAAAAAAAGGAGGTAGGCCAAAAGCATATGCAGAACCTAATGGTTTACCATATGCAGAACCATATGGTTTAGCTACCAATAACCTACCTATAAATAGAAATAGAAATAGAAATAAAGATATAAATACAGTTGAAAAAAAGGATAGGGGGTCTGGGGGAAAGGGAACCGCGCTCATGGTCCAAATCAAAGAGGACACCCTGCTTGCCGATGACAAGCTACTCATGCAGGTCGAGCGGCATAACAACCTGCCGATGGGAGCAGCGCAACAGCTTGCGCAGATGTTTTACGAGCGGCTCAGCGCAACAGGAGAGCTGGAAAGCAAAGGCATCGTTGAATACCGGAAGCACTTTCAAAACTGGGTAGCAAAGCAAATAGTTCGGATTAAAGAGCAAAACAAGGGAACCAAGGCCGAGATAGCGCAAAACCATTGGAACGAACTACAAACCGAGATGAGAAACAACCCCGAAAAATTCTACCAAGAAGCACTTAAAAACCTGACCCTATGACACCTGAACAACCAATCAAGCTAAGAGAGGCCACCAACACGATGCTGCTTGCCTCCCTCGAATACATGGGTAACGCGCTGGGATTACTGCCATCTCAGCTTCCAAATAAAGACATCGTGGCAATCACCATCGAGTTTATGCGGAGCCAGTTTGGCGACCTGACCCTTGTTGAGTTCCGACAAGCGGTGGAGTGGATGACATCGGGCAAGCTCGCAAACGTGGAATCGAGCCTCTACGGAGCGCATCTGAGCTGCGCACACATTGGCAAGATGCTATCCGCCTACAAGACCCACCCCGAACGATTGCACCGCATAAAGACCCAAAGCCGAGAGAGCATCAAAGCCCTGCCAGACATCGGGGAGGAGCAAAAAGAAACCATCATCCGGCAGAGCGTGCTAACGGCATACGACACCTACCTTGCCTCCGGCACTATCATCGACTACGGAGGTGTGGCTTACAACTACCTGAACCGCACGGAAGCCATAACACCCACACCGGAGAGGCGATGGGCGTTGTACCACCATGCCCTCGACAGGCTGAAGACCCAAACGCGGCAAGACCTGAAGATGGAGGGAGACCGTCTGAAGCGCATCGACCTGAAACGGTTCATCGACAGCGAGAGCATCGAGCAACAGGCCCGCATGGAGGCGAAGCGCATACTGCTCAAGGAATTTTTCGACCTTTGCAAAAACGATAACAACAGCCCTGTATGAAGCACATCGAAGCGGCCCTCCAAGCGGCTTGCGTGAAATGGTTTGATTACCAGTTCCCTGCCCATAAGTTTGCCCTTATGAGCATCCCGAACGAAGGCGTGCGCAACCCCATCAACGGGGCAAGGATGAAGGCGATGGGTAGGCGCAAGGGTGCGCCAGACATGATACTCATTGCACGACCGCAAAAGGTGATATTCATCGAGTTCAAAGCACCGAACGGAAGAACAAGCCCTGAGCAGAGAGCCGTCCACGCATACATCGAGAGCCGAGGCGTAGAGGTGCAGATAATCCGTACCTTTGAGGCTTTCAAGGCTCTGATTGATTATTATTTTTGCCAAAAGAAAATAATTTAGACCTTTGCCAAAACAAACACACACCACCAAAACATGAAAACGTACAAAACAGAATGCCCTGAGTTAAAAGTAAGGTTAAGCCGAGAAAAAATACACAAGGCTAAAATAACGGATTCAAAAGAAGCTGCCGATTTTTTTAGATTGGTTTGGGATGACAGTATTGATATTTACGAATCTTTCTTTGTTATTTATCTGAATAACGCAAACACCACCATCGGATGGTACAAAGCATCTCAGGGGGGTATTACGGCAACATTGGTTGATATACGTTTGGTTCTAAAAAAGGCGATAGATACCTTGGCGGTTGCAATGATTGTTTGCCATAACCATCCCTCCGGAAAAAACTTTCCATCACAACAAGACAAAGACCTTACTGAAAAGCTTAAAAATGCGTGCGCCACATTAGACATAAAGCTCCTTGACCACGTGATTCTTACTGAAGATAATTTCTTTAGCTTTGCAGACGAAAATTTGATATGAAGACCACCCTTGTAAAGACCTCCGAGGTTAAACCGAACCCCGATAACCCGCGCATCATACGCGATGAAAAGTTTGCGAAGCTGGTCGAGAGCATCCGCTCGTTTCCTTCCATGCTCCACCTCAGGCCCATCGTGGTGAACACCGACATGGTGGTCTTAGGCGGTAATATGCGGCTCAGAGCGTGCAAAGAGGCGGGAATGAAGCATATACCTGTGATAGTCGCTGAAGACATCACAGAGGCGCAGCAGCGTGAGTTTATAATAAAAGACAATGTGGGGTTTGGGGAGTGGAATTGGGATACCCTTGCGAATGAGTGGGAGGCGGCTCAGCTCGAAGAGTGGGGGATGGATGTGCCAACTTTTTCAACTAATGAAGAAATTAATTTAGATAAATTCTTTGAAAAAGGCGATGAAGAAAAGGCGCAATCTTTTAAGATAACATTAGAATTTACCGAAGAAGACTATAATTCGGTTATTGATGCATTCAAAGAACATAGCGGTACTAAAGAACAAATAGTATGTAAATTACTTGGAGTATGAAAAATATCGTAATGATTCAATTTCAAATAGAGGGATTTCATTTATATCCTAATGCTCCAAAAGAGGTAGATTTCTTATCCTATAATCATCGGCATTGCTTTAACATTAAGGCAGGATATCAAGTTACAGACTTAAATAGAGAGCGTGAAATATTCATATGCAGGGATGAGGTAAAAGACTATTTGATGGATGCATATGGTTCTCCATGCCAATTTAAAAATATGTCTTGCGAGATGATAGCCAATGAAGTACTTGAGTTTGGGAAAATTGATGGGATGATATGGTGCGAGGTATGGGAAGAGGAAACCGGTGGAGCAAGGGTTGAGTTATGATTGTATCAAATCAAAAAAACATAAAAGTACATTTCGCAGGATTAGAGAACCAAGATTTTGCGGAGGTATTGCATAAGATAAGTGGTATTAATTACTCCTTATTTACAGTTTTCCCATACATTGCTCCCAAGTTAGGCATCAAGCCACTTAAGATGAAAACTTGTACCATAGAGTCAACGGCATACTTAAACAAAGCAAGCAAGCACTCAATAATGGATTCGGGGCTATTTACGCTGATGTTTGGCGCACACGCAGGAAAGAGGACTCCAAAGGAAATAGATATATGGTATAACTCACTTATTGAATTTGTACTTGAAAATAATATTAAAAGCACTTGTGTTGAGGTAGATTGTCAAAAAGTACTTGGCATTGAGGCGGCGTGGAGTTATAGAGAAAAAATGAAATTAAATCTTCCCAATAACAGATTGATAAATGTATTCCATAAAGAAGATGGTCAAAAGGGATTAGACAGATTAATTGAATTTAGTGATTACATAGCCATATCAGTACCCGAATTGCGTGCTTTAAAGCAAAAAAACTATACTCAAAAGATAGCACATTACATTAAAAACAAGAAGCCATACATTGATATTCATTTACTTGGATGCACTGAAAACAAGATTCTAAAAGAACTATCTTTTTGTAGTTCAGCAGATTCTACTTCTTGGCAGCAAGTAAATAGATATGGTATAATTAAGTTTAATGATGGCATAAAAACCTATTCTTCAAAAAATAGCAACATAAACCAATCTGCTTTAAATGAACGATATGAAATCCAGTTAAGAAGTATCCTATCAAGGTGGATGGATATAAATCCAAAGCGACTTGATTATTACTCAAAATACGCCCTTGCAGGGGAACTACTTATAAAACAATA
>JBEIVB010000097.1:0-8441 GCA_040374085.1 Flavobacteriales bacterium
ATACAAAAGGAAAGGCGCAAGATACACATCCTGCGCCTTTACCAATGGGTTTTTAACCCTGTTTATTGAATTCCGTGCATCATTTGCAAAAGCTTCTTGCTGAAGAAGAACAGCAGCAAAGAGGCGATACCGGCCATAAACACAAATATCATAAAGAAGGAATAAAGGCTGTCGATGGTGAAACCCAGGAAGGATTTCGCTTTTACCACTTGCTTGGTGGCCACCATTTGCACCATGCTTTCGCGCTGGGCTTTGTCTTTTACTTCCGAGAAGTTCACCGACTCCAGGCTAACCACTTCCCTTGCGTTTAGCACCTCCGGTTTCGCGGCTTTGGCCATTAGGGTTATGTGGTGCTCGGTTTCAAGCTGATGCACCAGCTCTACCGGCACCATTGGCTCGGGATATAAACCGCTTAGCACACCCGCAAATTTGTTGGCTGCAGCGGTAGAAAGGAACCACACCGCCATAAGGATGGAGGTAAACTGCCGTGGAGAAAGCTTCACCACCATGCTCAATCCAATAGGAGAGAGGCAAAGCTCACCTACCGTATGAATCAGGTACATGCCAATGAGCCACATCATGCTCACTTTTACGCCGGGCTCTATGCCTTTTACCCCAAAGGCAATTACCAAATAACCAATGGATAATAAAAATAAACCCAGTGCTTGCTTCATGGGCGAGGATGGTTCGCGGCCTTTGTTGCCCAAACCTGTCCACAAGGCGGCCAAGGGTGTGGCCAATAGGATGATGGCCAAGGGGTTTATCGACTGAAAGTAGCTGGCAGGTATGAGCTTGCCAAAGAAATTTCGATCGGTTTGTTCTTCAGCAAAAAAGGTGAGCGATGCTCCGGCCTGTTCAAAGGCAGCCCAGAAGAAGATCACAAACACGGAGATGATGAAGATAACGGCAATCCGGTCTTTTTCTTCTTTGGTGAGCGGCTTGTTGGATGCGGCACCGGTGTCGCCTTCTTCCCTGTTCTTGTGGTAATAAGCAGGAGGCATGCCCACAGGAGCTCCGGTAGGCGTTACGATGTACTTCTTTTTCATCAGCTCAAAGAAGATGATGCTCAGCACCATGCCGCTGCCGGCAGCAAAGAAGCCCCACTTGAAGTCGGCCGGATTGCCCGTGTCGCCCAAGGTTCCGCAGATGAGGGGAGAGAAAAACGCCCCCAGGTTGATGCCCATGTAGAATATGGTAAAGGCCGAGTCGAGACGGCGGTCTCCTTCGGGATACAGTTGCCCTACCATTGATGAAATATTTGGTTTGAAGAAACCGTTGCCCATGATGAGCATAAACAAGCCACCGTAAAAGAAAGGAGAAGCCGCAGTAGGATTGGTGTACAGGTTGCCCGAGAAAAAGAGCAGGAACTGCCCAATGGCCATGAGAATGCCGCCTGCCAAAATGGAGCGGCGGTTGCCCCAATACTTGTCGGCAACATATCCTCCGATGAGCGGGGTTAAGTACACCAAGCCGGTGTAGTTGCCGTAGATGTTGGAAGCCAGACTTTTGTCGAACAGCAAAGCCTTGGTCATGTACAGGGTGAAGATGGCGCGCATGCCGTAATAGCTGAAGCGCTCCCACATCTCCGTCACAAACAGCACATAGAGGCCGGTTGGGTGTTTTTGGGATGAGTTGCTCATGTTGAGGTGTTTTCCAAAAAAGGTATGGTTTGCGCAAGGATAATCAATTTATCCAATGAGGCATAGGGTCTTCGGTGCAGATGGAAACAAAAACGCCCCAACATAAGCGGGGCGTTTTTGATTTTTAGGGGGGTAGATACAGCGTTAATGCTGCACGGCTATGCGTCGAGGCTTGGCTTGCCCGCTCACCCAAAGGGTGTAAATACCGGCAGGCAAGTGCCCAACCGTCACTGTTATTAGGCTGCGCTCGGCCCGGGTTTCCAATAGAAGATTGCCGGTTGAGCTGAATATTTTCATCCAAGCACCAGCTTCAAGGCCTTCTACCCAAAGAACTTCATTGGCCGGATTGGGCCACATGCGCAGGTTGCTGTTTTGCACGTCTGACATTCCAACGGTAAGCACCTCAAAGGCGGCAGAGGCGGTTGGACAGCTGTTTTGGTCTACCACGCTAACGGTGTAGCTTCCATTTGCCAACGGGGTGTAGGTTTGGGAGGTAGCTCCGGTTATGGGGGCTCCGTTAAAGAACCACTGATAGGATAAGCCCGATGTTGTAGAAAGAACCAGTCCGTCGAAGGTTATGGTTGGTGCAGTTGGATTGGCAACGGTGATGGTTACGGTTGCCGTGGAGCTGCAATTGCCGGAACTTACGGTGAGGGTGTAGGTGGTGGTAGCCGAGGGCGTGCACACCGGACTTGCGGAGGTGGGATCGCTCAATCCGGTGGTGGGGCTCCAAGAATAGGTGGTTCCGCCGCTGCCCTGCAGGGTGGTTGATGCGCCCGGGCAAACCAAGGCATCGGATCCGGCACCGGCCGTTAAGCTGCCTACGCTTACCACAATCTGATCGCTAGCGGTGCAACCGTTGGCGCTAACAGAAACGGTGTAGGTGGTGGAGGCATTTGGAGTAGCCACCGGGTTGGCAACGTTGGGGTTACTCAAGCCCGTAGCCGGACTCCACAATACCGTAGCTCCGCTGCTTGGGGTGATTTGGGCAGACAATTGGGCCTGAGCCCCGCTGCAAATGCCGGCATCCGGACCGGCATTCACCGTTGGGTTGGGATTTGCCGTTACCACAACTGACGAGGATGTAGACGAGCAGCCTTGCGCATTGCTCACCACAACCGTGTAGCTGCCGCTTGTTCCAATGGTAACGGTTTGAGCGGTTGCTCCATTGCTCCACAAATACGTGAGGCCGCTTGGTGCCGAAAGCTGTACCGATCCTCCTTCGCAAAAAGTGGTATTCCCCAAGGTGGTTACGTTTGCCGAGGGAAGTGGATTTACGGTTACCTGCACAGTTGAAGAAACGGCGGTTCCACCCGGGCAGGTTATGCTCACGCTGTATAAGCCGGATGTTGTAACCGTAATGCTTTGCCCGCCTTGTCCGTTGCTCCACAAATAGGTGCAGCCGGGTGTGGTGCAGGTGAGGGTGGCCGACTGTCCGGCGCAGATGTTGATGGGGCCGGCAGGGCTAACCTCTGCAGTGATGGTGCCTGGGCTGCTGGTAACGGTGATGTCGTCGATGGCCAACTCGGGCCGAGATCCGTTTTGGCCACCGCTAAGAGAATACAGCCAGCGCACCTGAGCCAAGGCCTGGTTGTTGCAAACCGATGGCAGGGCAGCGGCAGGAATGGCCTCCACTGTGCCTTGTGGTTTGTAGGTTGTGGCGTTGCTGTTGCTCAGGAAAGGCGTGGCTCCTGGCACATCGGCCCAAGCACTCAGCGTGTCGGGGCGATACTGAAGCCGCAAACTGTAAAAGCGGGTTTGAGCGTTTACCCCAACGGTGCCGGTGTCCACAAATACCAGGTTGGAGAGCATGCGCCCGGTCCACCCTACTTGAATGTTTTGGCGCCCTAAGGTGTTCAGACTCAGCACAGCAGCGCCCATAAACTTTTTAATCGTGGTAATCCCCGTGCTTGCACAACCATCAGTCAGGGGGTTTGATGTTTGCAAAAAGCTGACCCCACGGTTGTTGCGGCCATTAATTCGGGCCCGGGCGGTTAGGTTGTAGGCGCACGTGTAGTTCCCCCGGGCCGTAAACACCGCCCCTTCTCGTACGGTATCAATATGAAAGATCATATTGGACGGATAGGTTCCCGCCGCCGAGGTGCTGTCCCACTGAGTGAAGGAGTAGGTTCCGGTGCTGAGGTTAAAGGCAGCCGGGTTGGTTTGGGCAGATGTGCAGATGCTCATACCCAAGAACCCCGCTAAAAAAAGGTACCAATGTTTCATGAGGTGAAGTTTGTTGGGTCAAAAATAGGGAAAGGAAAAGCAAGAAATAGGTTGGGAACACCTCGTTTTG
Source organism: Flavobacteriales bacterium (assembly GCA_040374085.1). Lineage (GTDB taxonomy): Bacteria > Bacteroidota > Bacteroidia > UBA4408 > UBA4408 > JBEIVB01. The sequence continues at coordinate 3,937 of JBEIVB010000097.1, forward strand.
AAGAAGTCACATAGATTATCCTAAACAACATATTTTGAATCCCCGGTTTTTGCGAGAAAAGCAGGAACGGCTGCGCATTCAAGCTCTTCTGAATACCTCGAACTAACGAATGAGGCTTTTTAGAAAGGCAACCTCATCCACCAAAATTTGAATGGTTTTTTCGTATTGCTGTATGAGCTTTTCGGGCAGGAAGTTATTCGTGGTGCCAATGGTGTTTTGATTTCCTTCTTGACTGCAATTGTTGAACACTTGCTTATCGTCGAAGCCCAGAATTTCCATCGGTCCAACCCCTAAAACCTCGCTGATTTCATTTAGTCGACGAATGGTTAGCTGTGTCTCGCCGGTTTCAATTTTGCTGTATGCCCTGATGCTCAGGTCCAGTTTTTCTGCAAGATGCTCTTGAGTCAGGTTTTTTAGCTCTCGAATCTGCTTGATTTTTACTTCAGGGTGAGAAATCATGTTTTTGCGGCTTAAAAGTTCAAAATTAGAATAAATTATTCAAAAATCGAAGCATTTAGGTATTTGGGGTTGTATGGGCCACGTTAGGTTTGCATCACAATAAAATTGGTTGTTTGCCAAACTTATTGAATTTGATAAACAGCAGTGGAGTTCAGAACCCACTTTAAAAAACGGTCCTGCTTGAGGATTAATCAAGAGGTGGTTTCCGAAAAACCTAACGAGTAGGAAAAATAATAAAACAAATGAAAAAAACCGCTTTAGTATTATTTTGTGCATTAACATCTATTCTAGTTTTACCCGGATGCTCTGCAAGACTAATTGATTTTACAGTTATCAGTTCTAAAAATACAAGTTTCAAAATCGATAGAAGTCAAGGAGTTATGGTTTCTGCCTCCAGCAATGGGTTTTTGGGTATAGGCGCTTCAATTAAAGATGCCTTAGATAAGGCTTTGCAAAAAGCTGGGCCTGAGTATGACTTGCTCTTGGATGGTGTTGTTCGGCAACAGGACTTTTTCTTAGTAGCCGGGTACAAGGTGCAAGGGGTCGCCGTAAGCTCATCAAAGTTGAAAGCTTCTTTAGGCAAGGACGGGTATAAAGAATGGTGCTCTAAAAATCACATTTTCGATCCGGAGAGCGCTGTAGTCTCTGAGTAATAGGAAATTGAAATGCTTTGAATCAACTTGGTACTAAATTACTGGGTTGATTCAAAGCTTTTTTTACATTCATTGAATATCTTATTTGTTAATAAAATATTTATAGTTGGTTTGGGCCTCGGAAGGAATATCAATGCCCATGAAGCCGGCCAAAAGGAAGTGTCATTTTTTTATGCGGCGTCCTTTACGTGACGCAAAAGTATGTAAAGGGGTTAGACGCCAACTTCAACAGAGCCACTGAATTTGAGGTATTTGCAGTGTATGCACCGCTGTGTAGCCGGTTAACCTAAAACTCAAATCCCCCATAAATGCGCACATCTATTATGCTGCCCGGTCCCAGGGCGTAAAACCAAGAACTCTGCGGACGATCAGGATAGGTGTACTTTACCCCGGCAGAAGTGTCGAGGAACCATCTTCCGGCGTAGAACTTTTTCCCAATTCCTATGCCTAAACCGTAATAATTAAATCCGGGGCTTCCCTCGGAACCCAAAAATGAGTTTCCAGAGCGAGGGGTGATTTCCGCTAGGCCGTATATGGCTTTTGCGTAATAAAAATACTTGTCTTCGCGCGCCTCGGCGGGTTTAGAGTAGGTGCGCCATTCCAGCCCTACCTGGGTTCCCGCTTTGTTGAACAAATTTCTGAAGTACTGGGTCCCAACCATGAGCAGGCTGTTTTGCTTTCGCGTAAATTCAAGTTTCCCCCCGGCCTTATACCCCATGCTTAATGGGTTGCTTATATGAACAGCAAATCTCATGGATTGGGCCTGAAGATTTATGCAAAGGATAGCGTTGAGTAGAAAAAAAAGGATGTGTTTTTTCATTTTGTAGGATGTATGATATGGTTATAATTGTTCTTTTTAATTCATATAACGAGTTTGTTTCCGCGAATATAAATTGTATTTTTTGCGATGTCAAAAAAATAATTTGGAAATAATTCATCTGCTCAAGATGATGGGTGGGGCAAATGGCAGGTATCCGAGTGGTATTCGAGTGCTTTTTTTCACCGCCCGGTATGCCTGCCAAGCTCTTTAACTGGGTATTTACGTGGCCAAAGAGCCTGTCTTGCCGAGTAAGTGCAACCGATTCGGTTTTGGATGTTATAAACCGGGTGCAGTCCGGTTATGATATATATGTAATATTGCAAACGGTTGCAGAGATTACAAGAACGAATTGTTTGGGTACGCTTTTTAAGAATCTGCAATTCGTTCCCGAAAATAAACAGAAGCGGATATTGTTTGGGGTTTTCGTCCTCTTAACCTTAGTAAATAGACCATCGAGTTAACTCTAATCCTACTTTCGCAGAATCTTCTTGCGAAGGATTCCCCGATCGGTTTCTACTGTTATCAAATAAGCTCCTGAGGGCAAATCCCCCAGGTTGATTTTTCGCTCGTTGGAACGAAGCATTAATTTTCCGTTGGCATCATAAAGCATGACAGCGGTTATGTTTCCCTCAAAACGGATGTGCACAAAATCTGCAGTTGGATTCGGATAAACGCTTAGGGCGTCATCCAATTTGGTTTTTGTCGATTCGGTACCCACTATCAAGCTGCTCACATCAATCGTTTGCAGTCCACGGGCGTAGGTTCCTGCAAGGAGTTTCTGGGTTGTTGGATTGTACTCCAGATCCCAAACTACTATAACGGGCATGTTGTTGCCCAATCTACTCCAGGTAACACCGCCATCCAATGTTTGATAAACGCCGATGTCGGTTGCTACAAAGAGGACGTTCTCATTTCCTGGAACAACCACCATGTCGTTTATGCCCGCTTGGGGAAGATTGCCGCTTATGTCTTGCCAGGTGGTGCCCCGGTTGGTGGATTTGTGGATGTGCGGAATGTATTGGTTGTAGCGGTATCCACTGTGGGTAACGTAAACGTTGTTGGCAACGTTGGGCGACGCATGAATGGCAGTAACGTAGCGGTTGGGCAAGGTCATGTGCAGGCTGTCCCAAGTGCTGCCCCCGTTGAGGCTGCGCCATACATTTCCATCGCTGGTTCCTGCATAGATGTAGTTTGCATTTAGTTTAGAGTTGTCTATGCAGCTGATGTTGTGAAAGCGAGGAGCATACACGATGCCATCGGTTAAATCTCCGCTAATGGGTTGCCAGTTTTCAGAGGGGCTCACATCGTTCCTGTAGATTCGGTAGGTGCCGGTGTACATGGTGGTGTAGCTGTTGCCTCCAAATACATAGGGCATATCCCAATTTCTTCGGTCGCTGGCGTCTATGGTGCCGGAAAACGAATTGTACGTGGTCCCAGCGTCCTGGCTTACCCAGATGTCTCCATTTTGGGTTTCGGCATAACGGATTTGTTGATCGGTTGGATCGAGGCGGGGCTGGAAGCCGTCTCCGCCAAATTCCCGATTCCAGTTGCCCAAGCCGTTGGCCAACCCGCCGTATGTTGTGCCGTTGTCCTGGGCACCACCGCAATATTCGGCGTTGTTGAAGGGGTTGTAGTTTACTTTATAAAATTGGGTGTTCGGTAGGTTGTCTAACTTGTTCCAGGTTGCACCATCATCGGTGGTTTCATACAATCCTCCGTCTGTTGCTATTATGTAATTTGTCGAGGATCGGAAAACAATATCGTGTACATCGGCATGTGGGTTGTAGTTGAACCAGGGCTGCTGGTTCATAAAGAAGGTATTGCCCCCATCGGTGGTCCTGTAGTGTTCCACACCACTGAGCAATACATCGTTGTCGTTGTTGGGCTTTACGTGTATTTTTCCAAAGTACCAGCCGAAACCTCCAAACAGTCCGAAAGAAACTGGGCTTCCGGGAAGAGGAGCGAAACTGTTGCCGCCATCGTTGGTAACGTACACGTTTTCCAATTGGTAGGAGCTGTCGCACACGGAAACATAAAGTTTATTTGGGTTTTGTCGGCTCATGCACAATCCAAAGCGCGAAAGCTTGGTATTGGGCAGACCATTCGTGAGCACCGTCCAGTTGGCCCCTGAGTTGGTGGTTTTATACAACCTTGTGGTTGTGCTGAATCCAAGGCTTTCGGTATTGGTGCGAATGCGACTCCACGCGGCGGCATAAATGATGTTTGGGTTTGTATAGTCCATCACCATTTCGCTTACACCGGTCTGGTTGTCGATGCTCAAAATCTGCGACCAGGTGCTTCCACCATTCGTCGATTTGTATATCCCTCTATCGAGGTTGCGGGCCATGGGTACACCCATAGAAGACGCATAAAGAATTTGCGAATTGGACGGATGAATCAATATTTTGGTAACAATGCCCACTTGTGTGAGTCCAATGTTGGTCCATGTGTTTCCTCCATCTGTACTTTTGTACACCCCGTTGCCAATAAAGCAGGTAAACGGCGTATCCGGATCTCCGGTTCCGGCATACATGATGTTTGGGTTTTGGGGGTCGAATACGATTACCGATACG
>JBEIVB010000001.1:0-106329 GCA_040374085.1 Flavobacteriales bacterium
ACAGTTTGCCATCAGCGGTGCTGCTAACTTCTTCATACAGGGTGCAAACAACTTCCCCAGTGGATTTGGTAGTGTTAGTCTTGCATCAAACAGTACGATCCTATACCAATCGGATGTACCGCAAACTGTATTTGCCACCACTTATGGTAACCTAGACCTACGTAGGTTAACTGCTGCCACCAACGTAACCAAAACGCTCGCCGGCAACATCACCATATTAGGTAACCTTAACCTCAGTGCCGACAATACTACCCAGCTAGATGCAACAGATAGGATCATTACCCTAAACGGTGCTTTCAGCTTTGCTGTCGGTGGAAGAAGAATCTTATGGGGAACTACGGGTACCCTGAATCTTGTTGGACCGTCGTTTAACTTCCCTGCAGCTTACACCGGTTTTGGTGGGGTATCCACTCCTGAATTCAACAATGTAATTGTGGGTGGAACCGGTACCAAGACCATGCTTGCACCGCTCAATTTTTCCGGTGACTTAACCATTGAGAACGGAATTACCTTTAACATGCAGGCCTTTGCACTTACAGGCACAGCAAGTCAATTCTTTAACTTGCAAGGCGGTGCAACCCTTAATTGTGCCATTCCGGCTCCGGCTTTGGCCTTCCCAACCGGTTTCAGCAGTTACACCCTGAACCTTACTTCCATAACCAACCTGAATGCGGGCGGTGGTGGAAGCCAATTGGTTTCTAATGCGGCCACTTATGGTGTGTTGAACCTTACCAATACCGGAACTTCAACCCTAAGCGGTAACCTGGTTTTGGCGGGTAACTTTACCACGAACGGTTCAACGCTCCAAGATGCAGGTTTCAACATTACCTCTTCTGGCGCAAGCATGGACATTCGCCTTTATACGCCAAGTGCCACTTCTACCATCACCCTAAATGGAAATACCCAGGCCATTAATGATGGAAGCGGAGGGACTCTGGATTTGAACAATCTTGTGTTTGCCAGCACGGGTACTAAAACCCTCGCTCAAAATGCCGGTAACATCATCAACATAGGAGGAACCGTTACCATCAACAGCGGTGTTGTACTTTCTGTAATTAGCCGCAACTTAAACTTTTCTGGAAGCACTTGGACCAACAACGGAAGCTACCAGCACACCGGTGGTGGTACCTTTACCTTTAACGGTACAGGTGCACAAAACATCAACTTTGGAGCAACCCACACCGTGCAGCCAAGGGTAGTATTTAGCAACACTGCGGGACCAGTAACTTTTATTGGTCATGGAGGAAATTTTACCTCTGTTATCGACTGGATCTACACCCCAACCTTTACCATCAATGCCGGTGCGGTTGTGAATATGGGCAGCCTAACTCACAACATTGCCGGTACGGTTCAAAACAATGGTACTTGGAATACTACAACTGCCAATTTCAACTTCACAGGAACTGCTCACCAAACCGTTGTTACCACGGGCACCTTCACTGCCCAAAATGTTACCATTGCTTCAACCAATGGACGCATTATGCTTATGAATACTCCATGGAGTGTGAACAACCTCACCATTGGTACCAGCGCATCGCTGAACACCAACACCGTAAATCACTCCATCACACTTACCGGTAACTGGCTTAACTCAGGTGGATTTACTACTAACAGTGCAATTGCTCAGTCGGTTTTCTTTGAAAGTAACAACACCAGTACCAGAACCATCGACAACGGTACTGCTGTTTTCCGCGATGTGTTCTTCAATCAAACCCTTACTGCGGCAAGGACCTATCAGATTACCAACACGAATTTAACCATCAACCGCCAGTTAACCATTGGTAACGGAGCTTCCTTGGATTTGAACGGCAATACCCTAACCTTAGGTAGCAACAATGCATTAGTCGAGGTACACAACGTTCAATCTGGTGGCAGCCTTTTGGTAAGCAATGGTGCTACCCTTCGCTTCAACAACGACAATGGAAACTCCACCCTCAACGTATCCGGCACCTTGCTGGTAAAGGGAACCAACCCATCCCCATCCCGCATTACCCGTTCCACTACCAACAACCGCTACAGCATCAACATCTTATCCGGTGCTACGGTTAAAGCCAGGTACTACGGAATGGAATTCTTGAGCGACAATGGTTTCGATGTTCAAGCTGGAGCAACCGTAGATGCTACCGACAACTTCTCTGACGGAGCATGGTCTAACCTGAATACCGCTGCCGGAGCTGCCAAGTACTACTTGACCCTTAACGGAACGGTAACCACAACCATTCAGAACATCACATTTAACTTTGTTGGAACGCCAACCATTGGGGTGCATTTTAATGTTCGCAGAACCGCTTCTCCATTTGTACAGATTGACGAAGTAGTGGGTGGTGCCATGGGTACCTTCCAATATGAGGGAGACGATAACAGTGCGTCTACTGGTAACCTACGTTGGCCAACCTCTGTATCCGTTACCTGGACGGGGGCTGTGAGCAGCGACTGGCATAACGCAGGCAATTGGAGTCCTGCAATTGTTCCAAGTTTCAACAACAACGTCAACATTCCTTCTGCGTCCAATGCACCTATCCTCTCAGCTGCAAATGGAAATTGTAAAGTGCTTACCATCAGCAACGGATTTTTGACCATCAACAACAACCGCACCCTAACCGTTTCATCCGATACCTACATTGGAACCGGGTCAGGAGCAGGTGGTCTGAGTATGGGTTCTGCTGGGTCGAGCATTTCAGCAAACGGCTCTTGGTTTGTTGGTTCGAACGGCTTCTTTACAGGTGTTAGCGGATCAACGGTAACCTTTACCGCTTCCAACGGAACGTTGACCATCAGTATGAACGCGGCTTCTTCCTTCCAAAACTTAGTTTTGAACGGGTCTAACAGTGTATTCTTTATCAATGGTTCCTTTGTTACCATCAACGGAAACTTAACCCTCCAGGCGGGTACCTACTTCCCAAATACTGCTGGTTACTCACATTTCTTGAAAGGTAACTTTACCAATTCCGGAGGAATTTTCAGTACTCAAACAGGTGGAACTTTCACTTTGAATGGCACTGGAAATCAAAATGTAACTTATGGGGTATTTAGCAACCTTACCCTTACGGGTGGTGGAACCAAACAAACTTTTGATTCCTGCCGCGTTATGGGTAACTTAACCATAAACAGTGGGCCAACGCTTACTGCCAGTATAAACTCCATTTGGGATTTGAGGGGTAACGTAACCATCAACACCGGCGGAAGTTTCAATGACGGAGGCAATACCCATTTTTTCACAGGAGGAACATGGACCGCAACCGGATCTTGTGTACAAAACACCGGTACCATTCGTTTCAATCGCAATGGAACACAAAACCTCAATGGAGGAACGTTTAACAACTTGCTAATTGATGGATTTGGTGCCAAGATTGTAAATGGGAATGTTGGTATTTATGAAGATGTAACGATGGGATCCGGCATTGCTTACCTGAATGTTAACACCTCTCTGATTTCCTCTTTGAACGGTGTCGGAACTTTTAGCATGCCGGCAGGTGGCAACTTGTACATTCGAGGAGCAGCCAATTGCCCTTCAAACTTTGGAGCATATGACTTCAATATCACCTCCAATACCTTCTATGACGTGTTGCTTGACCAGCAGGTTGGACCGATTGCTTATGGAAACCTTGTTTTGAATACCCCTTCTATCAAATCTCTACAGGGGAACACAACGGTTAAGGGAACCCTAACCTTCAACACTTCAACCTTAGATGTTACCTCAAACAACTACACCCTGTTTATTGGAGGAAACTTCAACAACAACAGTACAGGTTCATTCTTGTGCAATCAAGGTGAGGTTATTTTCAACGCACCTGCAAGCTTTGGCATCCAATACATTTTCCTTGGCCTTACCGGGGTAAAAACCTTTTTCGACCTAACCGTAAACCGACCTACGGGATCGCAAACGCAAATCAACAACAACAACTCCACCATTCTGGGCACTTTGCGCGTTGAGGAAGGTAACTTTACCATTAACGGTAACACTTGTACGGTTTCCGGCAGCATTTTAGCCACACAAGGAACCATTTTGACTGCAGGAACCTATGTTATGAACAATTCCAGCGGAACCCCCAGTCTTCTGCAGACCAACAACTCCGCACTTAACGTTCTAACGGTTTCTTTGACCAACGGATCTACCGTTACCCTTCAGGATAACCTAACCATAAGTGGTAACTTTTCCCTTACCTCCGGTACTTTCGATGGTAACGGCAAAGAAGCCAATCTTGGTAGTGGAAGCAACACCATCAACATCCAAGGAACCTACATTGTAGGAGCAGGCGGAAAACTGGGTCTTGGAAATGGTGCTACTTGCACCGTTCAATCCGGAGCAACACTAGAGGTGGTAGGAAGCGCAAGCAGCATTGCACGGGTTTCCAATACAGCTTCTGGTGGCCGCTACAATCTTGCCATTAATGGCACGCTAAAAGCTCAGTTTTATTTGTTTGAGTTTATGAACACCGGCGGTATTCGCATTCAATCCTCGGGTACTGTAGATAATACCAACAATTTGAGCGATGGTACCTTTACCAATGGTGCATCCGGAGGGGTTTACCTGCAAATGGATAACAGTCAAACCCTTACCATCAACAATGCGACTTTCTCGATTAACCCAGGTGGTTCTGCACGCAACGTGGCCAAGTCGGTTAATGCAGGCTTGATTACGTTCACCAACTACAACGGTATCTTCTCTGGACCTTTGTTCGAGAACGACCCCAACAATCGAATCAACTGGACAGCACCCAGTCAGGTGCAATGGAGTGGTAGCATCAGTACAGATTGGTTTAATCCTGGCAACTGGAATCCAAATGTGGTTCCAACCAGTTCGATCGATGCCCTAATCGCAACCGCAAGCAACCAGCCGATCATCACCATTCATGGTGCGCAGACGAAGAAACTAACGTTAAATGCTAATACCAGTCTCACCATAAACATTGTTGGTCCTGTAACTCTACCAACCGGTGTAACCGTAGCCAATGATTTGGATTTGATTGGCACCATTTATTCTAATGGTCCTTCGGATACCCTTCGCTTTGGTGGTAACTTCAACAAAGCCAGTGGCGGTAACTTCTATCCGGGCAACAGCACGGTTGTTTTCAATTCCGCCGGTGGAACCCGAACCATCAACAATGGCACAGCTCAATTCAACAACGTCATCATCAACTCCCCTGCCACCTACCTTCTAGGAGCTAACACAGCATTGAACGGTGATTTGACCATCACTCAAGGAACGCTTGATGCAACCAGCAGCAACTTCCAAATTTCTTTGCTTGGCAACTGGACCAACAACGGAACGTTTACTCCACGTAACGGAACGGTTTTGATGAACAACAACCTTGCAACAGCTAAATCCATCAACAATGGATCCTCTTGGTTCGGCACACTTTCGATCAACTCAAATGCCGGAGCAACCTACAATGTTGTTACCAACAACTTGCGGACAACCTCCAACTTGGTATTGAATTTGGGAAAACTGAATTTGAACAACCTTACCTTCTTCAATGGAGACAATGTTGGTTTGGATGCGGTAACCCTTTACGATCAATTCAATCTTGGTAACAATGGAACCATTTTGAACGGTACCAATTCGACCATATCCGTAAACTCGGGAGGAAATTTGGTAATGGTTGGCTCCAGTTCCGTTGTTGGAACCAAGATCAGCCGTCAAACAACAGGCAACTACTCCTTCATTGTGAACTCAGGTGGAACCATTTCAGCTCAAAATTATTTGATTGAATATGTGAATGCTTCTGGTGTTCAAATTAGGCCGGGTGCAACCATCAATGGAACGTTTAACTTTTCTAACGGACAATTTGCAAATGGAGCACCGGGTGGAACGTATCTGAACCTACAGAACGATTTTGCGAACTTCACGATACTTGAAGCTTCATTCTCCTCAGGACCTGCGAACAACGTAACTCGCCCAACGGGTACCACAGGAATCGTTACTCTGAAAGATGCTTCGGGTGCCCTATCGGGATACCTTTTCGAGAACGATGACCCAGCTAACGGCGCCGGAACCGGAAATATTCGCTGGACTTACACCAACTTGCTTTACGATTGGACTGGAAACGTAAGCACCGATTGGAACAACCCTGCGAATTGGAACGACCTAAACGGAATTTCTGCACCGGCCGCCCCCGATGCCAGCGTAATCGCCAACATTCCAAATGTTTCAAGTGTATCGGGTAACTTCCCAGTGTTAAACAGCGGTGCAAATGGAGCTTGTAAGAATTTGATTATTCTTTCGGGAGCAACACTCACTCTTTCCAACAACTTGAACCTAACGGTATCTGGAAGTTTAAACAACAGCGGAACCTTAACCGTTGGGCCAACATCAACTTCTACCATTACCGTTTCAGATCTTTGGGCAAACACCGGAACGTTTAACCCTGGGCAATCTACAGTGGTAATGACGGCTGCAAGCGGCAACTACAGTTTAACCACAAGTGGTAGTCCATTCTTTAACTTAACATTGAATGGTGGTGCAAACTTCCAGACGATGAGCGTATTGGATATCAACAACAACCTCACGATCAGTGCGGGAAGCCTTCAGGTGACCAACTCTGCCCACCAAATAAACGTGGGAGGTAATTGGACCAACAACGCAACCTTCTCTCCCGGTAGCGGCACGGTAAACTTTAACCGTACCAGTGGAACCCAAACCATTACCGATCCTACTGGTGAATCGTTCACTAACCTTCGTTTGTCTAACAGCGGTTCAACTATGAAAACAGTTTCTCTAAGCTGTCCCATAAACATAGTTGGTAGTTTGGAAATTGCCGATGTTCGCTGTACCCTGAATGCAGGAGCCAATACCATTAACCTATCCGGTAATTGGACAAACAGTGGAGCTGCTTTTGCCAGCACCGGTACTGTAAACTTGGTTGGTACAAACCTTCAAAGCATCAACAGGTCGAATGCCGCTGGTGAGAGTTTCGTAAACCTTACGTTGAACAATGCCAACGGTGCACGTATTCTCAGCAACGTTACCTTAACCGGCAACCTTACCCTCACAAACGGAACCTTCGATGCTTCTTCCAGGAATCTGAACCTTGCGGGCACCAGCACGCCACTTGCTGGATCAAACATCACCGGTAACGGGGGGTTGAGCATGACATCGGGTTCTATTACCCTCACAGGTCAAAACAACCACACCGGAACGTTTACCAAGGGCACAGGAACCTTCACTTATGCTGGTCCTGCTGGTCTGCCATCTCAGACCATTCGTGCGGTTGATTACCACAACTTGGCAAGCAGTTCAACTGGAGCAAGGGTACTGGCGAGCACCGGAACCATCGGAATTTCTGGTGCATTTACAGTTGGCAGCAACTCATACACGGTAACTGGCAGTACGGTTAACTTTAACGGAACCGCTTCGCAAACCATCCCTGCCTTCCAGTATAACAATCTAACCAGCAGCAGTACAGGTGCTAGAATCTTGGGAATTGGTGCAAACATTAGGATTTCGGGGGTTTTCACAACCGGAACCAACACCTATACTCCAGGTACCTCAACTTTAGAATTCAACGGAACGAGTGCGCAAAACCTCTCGGCTATTACATGCTTCAATTTGTTGAAGTCCGGAACAGGAGATTTGAACCTCACTGGAAACATAACGGTAAATGGTTCATTGAATGTCAGCACGGGTACGTTGAATACAAGCAGCAACCAGATTACCGGCAACGCAACCGGTCTGTTCACATTGGCTGCGAATACCACCCTAACGTTGGGTTCTACCAGTTCAGCAACTAATGTAAGTTTCCCAACCTCATTCACTGCAGGAAATACCACCTTGAACTGCGCGTCAACCGTTGTTTACCAGGCGAATACCAGTAGCCAGGTTATCAACAACAGTGTTACCTATGGTAATTTGAGTGTGTTGACAGGTGCAACAAGCGCCACCAAAGCGTTGAGCAGCGGCAATGCGCTTACCCTTTGTGGTCTAAACACCGGAACCGGAGCAACCTTTAATGCTTCATCTGCTTCCTCCGTTCAATTGAATGGAAATTACGGCGGAACGGGTAACCTCCAACTTGGCAGCAATACCATGAACATCACCGGAGACTGGACCAACACAGGAAGCCTTACACCTGGTACTTCAACTGTGAACTACTCCAGCAATGCGGCACAGACCCTTGCTGCGGTTAATTACTTCAACCTTACATCGAGCGGATCGGGTGCGCGAACCTTGGCTTCAAGTGGAACCATTGGCGTTGCCGGAGCCTTTACCCCCGGTACCAACAGTTACACGAACACTGGAAGCACCATGAATTTCAATGGAAGCGGTGCGCAAACCATTCCTGTTTTCAACTACTTCAACCTTGGAACCTCCAGCACCGGTGCACGTACGTTGGCTACAACCAGCCCAATCAACATTGCCGGAAACTTTACGCCAGGCTCAAACACCTTCAACGTGGTTAACAGCACCGTAGCTTTCAATGGCACAGGTACCCAAACTGCCGGAAGCTTCAACTTCTTCAACCTCACGGTAAACAAAGCGAGTGGCGAAGTGCAAGCCACCGGTAACCAGACCGTGATTGGAACTATGACCCTTACGAGCGGCGACTTCAACTCGAATGGTCAAGTGTTTAAGTTGAAATCAAACTCCACGGGAACTGCGCGTTTGGCAGCTGTTACAGGATCGTCTCAGTTCATTGGCAACATGAGCATGGAGCGTTATGTTGCAGATGGCAACACTGGATGGGCCTTCTTGGGAACACCGGTTACCAACTCAACCGTTAACGACTGGACCGACAACTTCCCTACCTCAGGATTCCCCGGAGCAACTGGGTTTGCAGGTGGATCTTTTGTTTCAATGTACTCTTACAACGAATCTGCCACTGGATCGGCATCCAATGGTTATGCAGCTCCAACCAGTGGTTCACAAGCCTTGGTTAATGGTAAGGGTTATTGGGTTTACCTAGGCCGTTCCTTCCCATTGGCGGATACCATAACCGTAATTACAACCGGAACACCTCAAATTGGCACCAAAGACTTTGGCGTAACCTACACTTCAAGTGGAGGTGTTAGCGAAGATGGCTGGAACTTGGTTGCAAATCCATTCCCATCTACCATAGACTGGATGTCGAGCAATTGGGACAAAACCAACATTGCAGATGGTTTCTATGTGATGAACAGGAACACACGCAGCTATGCCTCTTTTGTAAATGGTGTGGGTACCAATGGCGCAACCCGCTACATCGGATCCTCTCAAGGGTTTTTGGTGAAGGCAACTGCATCTAACCCAATTTTGCGTGTGTACGAAACTGCCAAGGCTTCTGTTGAGCCAACGTTCTTGCGTACTGCTTCTTCAAATGCCAATGAAACCCTATTCCGAATCAACTTGAACCGCACCGGAACCTTGTACAGCGATGAATCTGTTCTTCGATTCAACGAACAAGCCTCTACCGGTTTTGATCAGTTGCTTGACGGTTTGAAACTATACAACACCAGTCCCAATGCTGTAAACATCAGCAGCATGAGCGAAGGTTTGGAATATTCCATTAATGCGCTGCCCGAGCTAACCAACGCAACGCAGGTTCCTGTCAAGGTTTCCTTGCCGGAATCCGGAATGTATACGATGGAATTCGATGGAATTCAGGATCTGCAGGCTGCTTACGGACAGGCATTCGGAAACGACTACCTGGTATTAGTTGACAACCAAAGTGGAACTGAAATCAACCTGAACACAACAGGATCCTATAACTTTGCTGCTGCTCCTGGTGACAGCATGAAGATGTTCACCCTTCGCTTCCACAACCCAGTTATCACCCAAATTGGTCAGGTAAAAACCGTGAACCAAGAAGTTGAAATGGGCCGCGATGCGAATGGACTGTTTGCAAACTTCAATTTCAAGGAAGGTCAGCAAGTTGAGGTACGTTTGGTGAATGCCATTGGACAAGAAATGGAAGGTTCACGCTCTCAGTGGATTCAACAGGGTAAAATTTACCTAAACCCTGGTCAGGCTCCGGAAGGCATCTACTTTATGCAGGTTCGTTACGGTGACCGCCAGATAACAGAGAAATTCAAACTCTGAAACCTTTAAATCATCTTTCAAAAGAGCCACCTCTCGGTGGCTCTTTTGTTTTTCTGGCGTCCTACCTTTGTAGTCATGCATCTAGGTAAATCAACGTATTTAATTGGGCTATTTTGGTCCTATTCCATTTGGAGCTTAGCTCAAACAACATGCGGACCAACGGAGTCGAAAAAAGCGGAGAAATTATTTGAGAAAGGAATCAATCGGAAAGCCTACGACACAGAAGAGCGCATTGATTTTCTGAGAAAATCAGTTGAGGAAGATCCGGAATTTGCTCAGGCTTGGCATGCACTTGGATTGTGTTTGGTTGCTAAGGCAAAGGCAATGGGAACTGGAATTGAGCCGAGTAAAAAAGCTTTTGAACAGACCATAGCCCTATGCCCGGAGGGGTTTGCTTATGCCTACTTCTATTTGGGGAAACTCGCATGGATTTCGGGTGATTATAAAAATGCATCGACGCATCTAAAAAAATTTAACGAGCTGGAAGCGGAGGGAAAGAAGGAAGATGACGTAGTTTGGGCTACCGAATATGCTCAAAGAGCTCGTGCTTTAGATGATTTACGATCGAAGCCTGTACCCTTTGACCCCTCTCCTATTAGCGGCATTTCAAGTTCTGAAGACGAATTTTTACCCAGCCTTTCTCCTGATAATGAGTGTATGTTTTATACACATCGGTATATGAAGCAGAGCAGAAATGAGTTGGTGCCTAAACAAACCGAGGAGCTAACCCAGGCTTTTCAATCTGACCAAGATTACATAAAGCCTATACCTCTCGATAAGCCATTTAATATTCCGGGCGAGGGGTTTGGAGGGGCCACACTTAGCCTTGATAAAAAAGAAATGATTATAACGATTTGCAAAACGGGTAAAAACGGCAAAGTGAACTGTGACCTTTACTCAACGCGATTGGTGGAAGGCAAATGGAGTGCATTCCAAAACTTGGGAGATCTGGTAAATACGGCAGATGGATGGGAATCGCAGCCCAGCTTATCGGGCGATGGCAAAACCTTATACTTCGCAGGTGCTCGGGCAGACAGCAAAGGCGGCATGGATATTTTCAAAACCCAGAGGCAGACGAATGGTGAATGGGGAGCAGCCGAAAATCTCGGCGCGCCGATTAACACAAAAGGGAATGAAAAATCACCGTTCATTCATCCCGACAGTCAAACCTTATACTTTTCTTCTGATGCCCATCCCGGAATGGGTGGATACGATTTGTTCTTTTCCAAGCAAAGCAGTAGCGGATCGTTCAGCACACCTCAAAACCTTGGTTACCCAATAAACACCGATCAAGATGAAGTAGCGTTTTCCGTAAGTCTGGATGGGAAACGGGGTTTTTTTTCAACCAACCTTTTAAAGGGTAAAGGAAGCGGCGGTTGGGATATTTATTCGTTTCCTTTATATGCAGATGCTCAGCCGGAGAAGGTGATCTTTTTTAGGGGCCAAATGGACCTTCCCAAAGATCAATCTGCAAGAGGAACCAAGCTCCGCATTCAGGGTCTTGATCCACTTCGAGCCTCTGAAATTTCGGTAGACTCGCTTTCCGGAGCTTATTTGGGCTTGCACACCATTTCAAAATCGGAAACATCCATAACCATCACCCTTCAATCGGAGGAACTGGCCTTCTCCTCTCAGCGCATGGAGGTAAAACCAGATGCGCCTTTAGAGCCTAGATCAGTTGCCATAAAAGCGCAAAAATTAGAGGATGGAAAAGCCTTTCCAATTTCCGATCTTCAGTACGGAACAAACGCCTCTGATTTGGACCCTCTGAGTTATCCGATTTTGGAGTCTTTTGCAGACTATTTGCGCCAACATCCGATGTTACGCATAGAGATTCGTGGCCATACCGATAACAAAGGTGACCCAGCATCAAACTTAGCCCTTTCAACGGATCGAGCTTTTACGGTGTATGCTTACTTGTTGAATAAGGGTGTACAGAAAAATCGCTTGTCTTTTCATGGATACGGGGATTCCAAGCCGGTTGATTCCAATTTAACCGATGCAGGCAGGGCTCGAAACCGGAGAACCGAGTTTTATGTCATGAAACCCTAACCCCCATGGAGCTTGTTTTAGCAACCCATAACAAAGGCAAAGCTCGGGAGTTTAGTCAAATACTGTCACAGTTTTTGCCTGATATCATTGTATTGAGTCTTGACGATTTGGGTATTCCAGGGCCACTAAAGGAAAATGGAAATACCCTAGAGGAGAATGCTGTAGAGAAAGCACTTTGGGTTTATCTGCAAACCGGAAAACCATCTCTATCCGATGATTCCGGATTGGAGGTTGATGCCTTGGGTGGGGCACCGGGGGTTTACAGCGCGCGCTTTGCAGGCCCGGAAGCAACAGCGGCCGAGAACAACAACAAATTGCAGCAATACATGCTTGGTGTTGCCAATCGCCGGGCAAGGTTTAGAACTGTATTGTGTCTGGCTGAGGCTTCCGGCCATAGAACCTGGGATGGGGTATTGGAGGGTGAAATTGCGACAGCGCAAAGAGGATCAAAGGGATTTGGATACGATCCATTGTTTATTCCACACGGAACCACTCTAACATTTGCCGAACTTGAGGAAGAAGAAAAGAATCGAATTTCTCATAGACGGATGGCTTTATCGAAAATGGCCAAACATCTTGTCGAAGAAATTTGATGCTTTATACGCGTTTTAAAGCCATTTAACCAAACCAACTCATAACTTTGCAGTATGAGAGGAGTGATTTTGTTTGCGTTTTGTTTAATGGGCCTTACGCTCCTTCTTGCGTCTTGGAATCCTGTTTGGGGTCAAACCGAAAAAGATCTATTCGAAAAAGGCATGCGGTGCCGAAAGGAACACGATTACAAAGATGGCATTTTGAGTTTCCAGAAATTGATGAAACTGGATTCAGGTAATGCCACCTATGTATCGCAGGGAAGTTACTTCTATAGTCGGTACGGATATTCATTTGCGGAACCAGAGAAAAAAACAGCATTTTATAACATTGCAACTTATTTAGCGAGAAAAGCAATTCGCTTAGATCCTACTTTAGCTGAGGCACATTACGCTTATGCCCTCGCTTTAGGAAGGTTAAACGAAAATGCAAGCACCAAGCAAAAAATTGCCAATTCCAAACTCATAAAATCAGAGTTAGACAAAACGCTTAAGCTGCAACCCAAACATGCAGATGCATACCACATATTGGGTCGCTGGCATAGAACCATTGCGGGATTTAATGTTTTTGAAAAACTGGCCATCAATACCTTATTCGGTGGAGTACCGGAAGGAGGATCCTATGAAGAGGCTATTCAATGCTTCCGAAGTGCAATTTCATACGATCCGACGTATAAACTGCATCATTACGAATTAGCCTTTACCCTAAAGGAAATGGGCAAGGAAAAGGATGCGAAAATATGGGCTCAGCGCTGTGTGGCATTACCCACAAAAACACTCGACGATAAAAACACCGACATCAAGGCGAAAGCACTGTTGGAAGATATAGGTAAATAAGGAATTTATATGTGTGGCATAGCCGGTATCATAGGATTGCATTCTGAGGCTCAAATTGACCCTGGAATAGGCATAGCCATGACGGATGTCCTTCGGCATCGGGGCCCAGATGGCTCCGGATATCTATTGAGTGTATGGAATCCTCCAACTGATTGGGGAAGAAACAGCATCCGAGATGGTAATCGGCTTTTCTTACACCGCCACTACCCTACCCCATTCTTTTTTGGACATAGGCGCCTAAGCATCATTGATCTAAGCAGTCAGGCCAGCCAACCCATGGAGGATGCAGACCACCTGCATTGGATTGTTTTTAATGGTGAAATATTCAACCACCGGGAGATTCGCTTGGAATTGCAAGGATTGGGATTTCATTTCAAAACAGACCACTCCGATACAGAAGTAATCCTGAACGCATACAAAGCATGGGGGTTTAAATGTCTGGAACGATTCAGGGGTATGTTTGCTTTTGTATTATATGACGTGCGAATGGATCGGTTTTGGGTGGTTCGAGATCGCATGGGCATCAAGCCACTGTTTTTCACATCGCACGAAGGTTGTTTTCTTTTTGCTAGTGAAATAAAAGCCTTGCTGAGATTTCCGGGCTTAAAGCGGGAAATGGATGGCCAGGCTCTTTCGGATTTTTTATCGCTTCAATCGGTTCCGGCACCCCGCACCTTTTTTAAGGGGATATCCAAACTTCAACCCGGGCATTACCTAACCATTGAGTCCGGTAAGATATCGGAACCACATGCCTATTGGAACCCGCTAAAAATCCCAAAATCCAGTGAAGACGCCTCTGCAGCGCGTGAAAACCTAAGGACTATTTTTTCAGAATCGGTCAACCTGAGAAGGGAAGCAGATGTTCCCTATGGTTCATTGCTTTCCGGTGGATTGGATTCGAGCATTACGTTGGCAACCTTAGCTAAATTGGTTGAACAACCTCCTAAGACGTTTACAGTTGGTTTTCCAGAGAGCGATCAATACACAAATGAATTTTCATATGCCCGCGAGATGTCGGAGCTGTTTCTCTCGGAACACCACGAAATCATGTTGGGCCCAGAAGATTTTGAGGTTTTTTTTGATGAGCTCGCTTGGGTGATGGATGAACCAATGGCAGATACCGCCAACATCCCAATTTACCACATTTCTCGACTTGCGAAATCCAAAGGAGTCACCATTTTAATGGGAGGCGAGGGATCTGATGAAATTTTTATTGGCTACGTATTGTGGAAACATCATCACAATTTTTTGCGTCTCGCCGGAAAGAAAAGGAGAATGTGGCGTTTAAAAATTCTGGACTTTGTCGTAAATCTGCCCGTTGTGAAAAAGAAGCGACCATTTTATGCTCTGTGGTCAAAACGTTTACTTAACAATCAATCTTCTTTTTGGGGAGGAACAGACAATTGGGATGAGGATGAAAAGCAGCAACATTTTCAATCCGCTTTTAAAGAGAAGCATCGAATAGCATCTACCTATCAATCCATTAGACCCATTCATCAGCGCTTTGTTGCTTCCGGCAGAACTTCCGCTCTTGACTTTATGACCTACTTAGATTTAACCGTTCGTTTGCCCGAACTGCTCCTAGCCAGGTTAGATCGAATGACTATGGCGGCATCCGTAGAAGGCCGTGTTCCATTTTTGGATCATCATTTGGTGGAGTTTGCATTTAGCTTAAACAACAAGCTGAAATTGAAATCCGGCATTGAGAAAGCCATTTTAAAGCATGCATACGAAGGGCAATTGCCTAAACACATTGTTTACCGCAAGAAAGATGGATTTACGATACCACTTAAGCAGGTTTTTTCCGGCAAGCTATGGGAAAAGGCAAAAATCATTATACATGAATTTAATAAGCAGGAAAACGTATTCGATCCCTCTTTTTTAGATGATCTGTTTGCGAGAGAAGCACATCAACAGATTCTGTTTTTGTATGGCATTGCCCGTTGGTGGGAATGCTACATTAAGCCAGAATCATTGGACCTTGTTGCTCCTTCGTTGTACAGTGTTAAACAAGAAGCTGGAAAAGTGCCGCCTCAAACCTGAAGGTTTCCATTCCGGCAATTCGAAAATTGCACTTGAGGATTTAATGTAACTAAACACAGAAGTGGCATTTCGCATTGCGAAAATCGAGCCATCTGTAATGCTCAATATGAGGGGTTTACTTTTTCTCGTGTAATTCGGGAACAATCAACCGCATAAGTTGATTGTAGGTAATGTCTGAAATATCGACCTGCCCGTGCTTGCAGTATATACCACCCCAATTGTAGGCAACCCTCCGAAACTCAGTTTGTCTGCCGTTGAGCAAAACTCGGGTCCTCAACATCATGTAATTAACGCCTTCAATGGTATCTTGTCTGAGGTTCAGAACCGTAACGGAGTCCTTATGGGAATTCCATTGTTTTAACCTTTCGGCCCTTTCGGATTTCTTCTTTTCATCCGCCTCGACCTTTGCTCTAGCTTCTTGGTCTTTGCGTTCCAAGGTGGCCTTTCTAATCCTTTCACGTTCCTCCTCCAAATCTGCTTTTCTTCTGTTCTCCTCCTCTTCCCTTTCGGTCTTTCGGGAAGCAATAAAGGGCTTGGATTGAGCGCCTTTTGTGTCCTCCTTAAATGTGTTGTTTTCGGCCGACTTGCGCTTTTCCAACTCGCTTGCCGCCTTTTCCTCTTGTTTCTTTCGATCTTCTAATTCCTTTGCAGCCTTTTCCTGTGCTTCAAGCTGTTCTTTTTTTGCCTGCTTTGCCTGCTGCTTTATTTTACGGTCAACCTCATCCTGAAGCTGTTCCAAACGCTTTTTCAGCATCTTATCCACGGTGTAATCAAAATTCTTCTCCTTGGCGGAGTAAAAGATAGCTCCAATTGGCTGGTTCAAAACCGAAACATCCAAATCGGGCATTTCTTTGAATAGCCTTATTTCCATAAAAAAACGATAGTCATCTGCAGATGGGTCGTTCACGTTAGAGGTAGAAAGGGTTATCATCTTGCCAACATAACCTGCCTTACTGCAGCGAATAATCAGCTCTTGGTTGGGCCCAACTTCAAACAAAAAACTTCCGCTGTATCCGGTTTGGCTTGATTTCAGCGAAGTGCCCCCAGCCAAAATTTCGATGTTGGCATTCTCAATCGGCTTTGTGGTTGCCTCATCTTTTACCAAGCCATCTAGTTTTAACTTCCACTGACCCTGCACAGAAAGGCTGAGAAAAACGAACAAAAATAGAAGCCTAAAACAGGGTGCAACAGAAGACGCCATAGAACAAATATAGCCTAAAACTGCCCACCAAATTGGGCTCAGGAGGTTATTTGTTTAGGACGAAACCGACGTATGTCCAGAATCAGAAAAAATAAACAAAGCTGACTCTGGCCCAACGTTGAAAAACAAATCGAGGATGCTCATGAACGGGACAAACGGTCGAGAGTCAGAAAAAACTTGATGATAAAAAGGATGCGGTAGCTCCGAAAAATCATCTATCGTGGAGTCGGCGTGTCTGTATTGAACAAAGTCCTTACTCATCCTCAACCACTTCAGAATAACATCCATGTGGCGGCGGCTTTGCTCTATAAAGCGCTCGGATGGATCTCGAAACAAATGGTCAACATCAGGTGCGTAAAAAGGGAAATAAGGGGCTTTTTGGTATGCCGCTTCTATGGTTCGCCAATGTTGAATTGGCCAATTCTCTTTAAATGAGATGGCTATCTCTTCAACAGGTCCATCGAGTGAGGCGGAAATCAGCGGGATTGATAAGCCATGAGGGCCATCGGCCATGGACACATACATGCGATTTAGCCCTTGCTGCTTTTTTATTGGGTTTCCAAGATCTACCGTAGGAGGGGCTTGGGAGAACAAGAGTTGATAATAGGCAGGCTTAGCAAACCAAACAGGTGGAAGACCAACCATCATCCTTTAGCAACCTTCTTTTTGCGGCGCATTCTTCCGATTAAATATATGCCCAAACCTATACCCGCGACCGGAAAAAACCAGGATGTTGTTGAACCATCTGTATTGATGGTGCTGAACACACGGTTGTATCGGATCTTCTGAAACAGATTGGTGGCATAGTTGTTTAGACTCATCCAAATGAATACAGCCTTTCCCACCACGTGGTCTTCGGGAACAAAACCCCAAAAGCGCGAGTCGAGCGAATTGTGACGATTGTCGCCCATCATAAAGAAATAATTCATTTGGAACTTATACTCAGATGCGGGTTTTCCGTCGATCCGAATATTCCCCCCATCTGTGCTTAATGCATGCCCTTCGTACACGGTGATGAGGCGCGCGTACAAGGGTAGATTCCCCAAGGTCAATTTTACGGTTTTGCCCTTGCTGGGTATTTCTATAGGCCCAAAGTTATCGACATTCCAAACGTTGTTTCCGGATTGAGGAAAAATATTGGGGTCTGCATACGATTGGCCATCCTTTTCTATATGAGGCTTGAGCGAAACCACATTGCCAAAACCTTTTATCGCTTCTGCAGCCTTTCCCGTCATAAATGCCTGATATTCAGTTCCGGGCGCTTGGCCACTTTCAAACAATTCGTACACATCCAGCTTGCGAAGAGCCTCAGGGTTTAGTGGATTGCCATCGGTTTGAATATCGTAACGAAGTTGTAAATTCTTGGGACATTCGGCTTTTTTTCCGTTCACCCACAAGACACCTTGCTTCACCTCTAAAACATCGTCCGGAATGCCTACGCAGCGCTTGATGTAGTTCTTGCGCTTGTCTACCGGACGAAACTCTTCCATTGGATAATTGAACACGACCACATCGTTGCGCTGCACTTTTCCCATGCCAGGTAAGCGCATATAGGGTAACTTAAGCCACTCCAGATATGACTTTGAATTGGTTATGGGCATGGTGTGGTGGACAAAAGGAAAAGACAGCGGTGTATTGGGAACCCTGGGGCCATAGGAGAGCTTACTTACAAACAGAAAATCACCTATGAGGAGACTCCGTTCCATAGAAGCAGTGGGAATGGTAAATGCCTCAAACAAAAACGTGCGGATAAGAGTAGCAGCAATTACTGCAAAAAGAATTGCCTCTGCCCATTCACGTTTAAGTGATTTCTTCTTATTGCTTTTCCGCAGCAGGAAATACAATCCAAAAGTAATAATACCCAAAATGATTTTTAACCACCAGGGATAGGAAGTATTTTGGGCTTGATTGGCCGACATCTGATCAAATTTTGGGTAAAGAAAACGGTTTTTCGCGGTATATGCGAAGATGCATTAACAGGATTTAACTGCCCCTACTTCGTACGCCACTCCAGTATTCGATTTAAAAGCGCTTGGGTAGATGCATCCGATGCTGAGGGCCTTTGGTTCCCACTTAGGAATGGGAGGAGACGGTTGGCCAAATGTTTTCCCAGTTCAACGCCCCATTGATCAAAACTGAACACATTCCAAATTACACCTTGAACAAAAATCCGGTGCTCATAATATGCCACTAGCTGACCCAGCGTCCGAGGTCCCATTTGTTTCGAAAGGAACACATTCGACGGACGATTTCCATTAAAAACCTTATAGGGCACCCATGTCTTCCACTCGCTTTCTGGCCTGCCGGTTTTCTCAAATTCAGCGCGCACCTGGTCCTCCGATTTACCCAGCATAAGTGCTTGAGGCTGGGCAAGAAAATTGGCTAAAAGCATGGGGTGGTGTTGCCCCAACTCTTGAAGGCTATTGGCCGGTGCAATAAAATCGACCGGAATCAAACGCGTGCCTTGATGCAAGAGTTGAAAAAAAGCGTGCTGACCGTTGGTACCGGGCTCTCCCCAAATGATGGGACCGGTATGATAATCAGTTTGCAGTCCGTTCCTGTCAATGGATTTACCGTTGCTTTCCATATCTGCTTGCTGCAGGTAAGCGGGCAAGCGATGAAGGTATTGGTCGTAGGGAATAACTGCATGGGCATGAGAGTCAAAGAATTCATGGTACCAGATTCCAAGCATGGCACCAACAACGGGAATGTTTTGGGGGAAGGGTGTGGTGGCGAAATGTTGATCCATTTCATGCGCACCATCCAGCAAGTCTTGAAACCGATCAAATCCAATACCCAACGCAATGCTAAGGCCTATGGCGCTCCACAAGGAATACCTGCCTCCCACCCAATCCCAAAAACCAAACACACAATCGGCATCGATTCCGAAATCGGCAACTGCGCTCAGGTTTGTAGATAGAGCCACAAAGTGTTTGGATACTGCCTCTTCGGTTCCAGCTGCCGAAACGAGCCAATCGCGGGCAGATTGGGCGTTGGACATCGTTTCCTGAGTCGTGAACGTTTTAGATGCCACCAAAAAAAGTGTGGATGCAGGGTCGAGGTGCTTGAGGGTTTCAACAAGATGCACCCCGTCCACGTTAGAAACAAAATGCACCGAGATTCCTTTATCTGCATAGGCTTTGAGGGCTTCTGTAACCATAACCGGACCAAGATCAGACCCCCCAATTCCGATGTTCACTACATGGGCAAAAGGTTTGCCGCTGTATCCTTTTCGATGCCCGCTGTGGACCTCATCGCAAAAAACGCGCATGCAGTTTAAAACGCGCTGTACTTCAGGCATTACATCCTCACCATCTACCAAAACCTTCTGATGTGGAGGGGTACGCAAAGCGGTATGCAAAACGGGCCTTCCCTCGGTTCTATTGATGGCCTCGCCCGAAAACATAGCCTGAATTGCGGCTTGCAAACCGCACTCTTCAGCCCATTTCATCAGCAGGTCAAAGCCTTGTCTGTCAATCCTATTTTTAGAAAAATCGAAGTACCAGTCGTTCCAGAGGAAGGTTAAATACTCCAGGCGCTTTTCTTCGCTGGCAAAAGCAGCAGAGATCGTGAATGAATCCCATTTGCGGGCAGATTCAGCAAGCTTTTTATAAGATAGGCAATGCTTGGGGTTTGTATTGGGGAATATCGCACTCACTGCTTTTCATTCTTGGTTAAAACCTTATAACCATAGGCAGGTATGTCGAGCTTGGAACCGGCTTTTAGGGCTTCCTTTTTGTTCGAAAAGACATCCATCCAATTGCCAGTTTTACCTTTAGGCACCTCCCAAGAGCGCACATTGCCACCCAAATTGAGTGCTACCAAAACCTGAGACAGAGAATTCTCGCGAGAAAAAACCAACATACCGTCCTCTGTTGAAGAATGCCAAACCAACTTACCTGCTTGTTCGCCTGCAAGAAGGGCTGGTTCACTCTTCTTGATCAAAAACAACCTTTCATAAAACTCGGCAAGAGGATAATCTTTCCAATCAATCGCATCTTTATCAAAGAACTTTAAGTGCTTCTGAGACCTTGATTCCTGACCGGAATAGATTAAAGGCATTCCGGGCACAGTGGCCATTAAAACTGCCATAGGCAGATGTGCTTCGCCAAATGCTTCAAACTCGGTAGCATTCCATGAATTCTCGTCGTGATTGGAAGTAAAGTACATGCGAAAATCAGAGGGAAGGTATTGCTTCGGTTGATCTTCGAAGTATTGCTTCAAGTCTGCAATCTTTTTCTTGCCTGCAAAATAATCTTTACAGGTGTGATAAAAAGACCATGTATAGGTCATATCAAAGGCCTGGTGAAGTTCGGGTTTCTCTCCTTCTGCAAGCAATAGAAGAGGCTTTTGTTCTTTGAGCACCCTGCTGCAGGTAATCCAGAAATCGGTGGGAACCATTTCCGCTACATCGCATCGAAACCCATCCACGTTGGCTTTTTTGATCCAGAAGGTCA
The DNA here is from genome assembly GCA_040374085.1 of Flavobacteriales bacterium. Classification (GTDB taxonomy): domain Bacteria; phylum Bacteroidota; class Bacteroidia; order UBA4408; family UBA4408; genus JBEIVB01. The sequence goes on from JBEIVB010000001.1 coordinate 21,196, forward strand.
TGGATGAAATCATTTCATCGCGCAGGGCAGGTTTATCGTAGTTCAAATCCAGGACATCGCTCCAATCGGGAACAGGAGGAATCATTTTTCCCTGTTCTTGCGTGTAAAATTCAGGATGTTGTGTTACCCAAGGATGATCGGGCGAGGTATGGTTGGCAACCCAATCGAGAATGACTTTCATACCAAGGTTGTGTGCTTCATTTACCAAGTGTTTAAAATCATCCAAGGTACCATGCTCGGGATTAACCTCGGTATAATCCTTCACCGCATAGTAACTGCCCAGTGACCCTTTTCGCTGTACCTCACCTATGGGAAAAATGGGCATCAGCCAAAGGATATCAACGCCCATTTTCTTCAGTCTGGGAAGGTGGCTTTCAAATGCACGAAACGTACCCTCAGGGGTAAATTGGCGAAGGTTAACCTCGTACATCACGGCGTTGCTTGCCCAATTGGGATGAGCCGGCTGATTGGATCGAGGAGCTTGGGCATGCATCATTATGGAAATGATATTACACAGGGTGAAGACAGCTGTTTTTTTCATGTATTTAGGGTTTTAAAAGAATCTTCATTGGTTTGCGGAATCTCCAGAGATATTGCCGAAGCAAGATGATTCAGCGCTCGCTCGTACTCTTTTAAGTGAACCGGAACGCTTACTTCACCTTGGGAAGAAAGCAAAAAAGGCCACACCTTGAACAACTCATTTTGGGCTTGCCACCAATCGGGGGCAATGGACAATCTATTGAGTACGTTGAGGGTGCGGTTGATGTTGGTTACCGCTTTCAACTCGCCCTTTTTGTTGGGCAAATCACGAATTTCCAACATAATTCTTTTACCTGCCGCAAAGGCAATCTCTTCCTTCTCAAGCGGTACATTCCATGTTTGCACCTCCCTTGCCAGCTTCTCAATGCGAGCAGGATACAATCGGGCATGATCGAAGCAATGCTTTAGATCTTGGTTTACCACCAAAAACAAATTCTGCAAAAAGAGACTGGGTACGGGCAAATTGGCTGACCGGAGCACTTGCATCATGTTGTAATTTCGGTTGTAAATCTTGCGGTAGCTGTCTTGGGCTTGTTCTAAATCTTGATCGACAATTTGCCTGATTACCTTACGCTGCTCGTCTTTAAAAAGATTCCAAAGTGAGAACTTATCTTCGCCAAAGGAATCCTGCATATGGCCAATGACCTCAGAAACATTGGACGCTTCAAATGCGGCTATAACCTTTTGCTTCATGGCAGCATATTGGTCATCGTTCATCAAAGAAGAAGCATTTCCGATGATGTGATTTTGTCCAAGATAAAGTACAGAAAAGTAGAACAACTTTTCTGAATACGTAATGTTTGAGAAAACCTTTGTTTTGCCCACTGCCAATCGAAGAGATCCAGCATCCATACGTTCGTAATCTTCACTCTCTGCCCGGTAATTGCAAATGGTGAGAGTTTCCGGAAACTCATCAAATAGTGAGGCTACCGCATAATGCATGCCCACCTTGGTGAGAGAGAGCTGAACCGGATCAATCTCGGTTCGGAACAATTGGGCTGCATGGGCAATTTCAGGCTTATTACTCGGCACCTGCTCCAGCAATGTTAGGAAATCGGAGAGCAGCTGTACCTTAGTTTCACTTTCCGCCAATTGAATGGCCCGGGCCGCATATTGCAAAATTTGCACCGTTTCAATTCCACTTACTTCATCAAAAAACCAACCGCAACTCGTGTACATAAGCAAAGACTGGCGCTGCATTTCCAGCATGCGTATGAACTTAGTTTTTTGAGCCCCCATGAGCTGTGCTCCGCAATGCGAAAAAATAAAACGATCGACATTGACTTCCGATCGATCCATCATTACTTCAATATAATGATTTCTTGCTCTCCAAACATCCGCAACAAAAGGAGATAGCTGCTCTTCAAAAATGGGTGTAAGCCGATCTCGTAACCAATCCAACGCACGGCGAAGAGGGCCTCGCCAGGATTGGTTCCAAGAAGGATTTCCGCCCGTATTGCAACCGCAATCGGAACGCCAGCGCTCGATTCCGTGCATGCAAGACCATGATGAGCTCTCTTCTATTTGTACTTCATGGGTGGGTGGAAATCGTTCTAGAAAAGCGGCATAATTGATCAGCTCAACACCTTCTGCTCGGGTCAATTCATCCAAACAAAAGGCAAGAGCCATGTCGCCGTGCTTGTGATGATGGCCATAACTTTCACCATCGGTTGCGATGTGAACCAGCTGAGGTTCTTCATGCATTTCAAATCGGGAAAGGAGTTCTGAAGCAAAGCTCTTTCCATCGTCCAAAAGGTGATTGAAAGCCACCTTACGAGAAGATTCTCCATCGTAAAAAAACACTGAGATCGACCGGCCACTCGGTAGATGAACCGCATAAGGCCTGGTGGTGTTCAGGGTGTATTCGTTCACCGGTTCCCATACGCCCTGCTGCAATGCCTTCACAGCCCGCGCTTGGCGAGGAGCCAGCACTGTGAACCTGATTCCATACTCGGCGAGCACCTCCAGCGTTTCCGTGTCAACAGCGGTTTCAGCAAGCCACATGCCTTCCGGTTTTCGTGCAAAACGATGTTCAAAATCCCGTATGCCCCAGGCCACCTGAGTTTCCTTGTCGCGACGGTTTGCAAGCGGAAGAATGATGTGGTTGTAAACTTGTGCAATGGCATTTCCATGCCCTTGATTTACTGCTGCACTCTGAATGTCTGCATCCAAAATGGCCCGGTAAGCCAAGGGTGCATGCGTTTCTAGCCAATGCAAAAGAGTTGAACCGAAGTTGAATGAGATGCCCCGATAATTGTTTACGATGTTGGTGATGAGTCCTTGAGCATTAAGAATGCGACTGAAGGCATTTGGACCATAGCATTCGAAGGCAATTCGAGAGTTCCAATCGTGAAAAGGGTGGGCCGAATCTTGCTGCTCTATAACTTCCAACCAAGCATTTTCGCGAGGCGGCTGGTAAAAATGGCCATGAATACAAACAAAGCGGTTCGACATGGAGAGTAAGTTCCGAAATCGAGGCCAAAGTAGGCAATTGTCATGAGAACACTTTGACAATTACTTTGTTCACCCATGAGATTGCAGTAGATTTGGTGCCATGACTAAGGGGCATTTTGGGCGAGGTTGGTTTGCATTCTGTTTTTTCGTGTTGTTTTCGTCCTGCTTGTATGCTCAAAAAAACGCAGTGGTAATCGATTCTGGGTGGGTTTCTCCTTTGGATGTTCCACTTGAGGTTTCGGGAAACTTTGGTGAACTAAGGCGCAATCATTTTCACTCTGGATTGGATTTGAGAACCGGCGGAGAAGAGGGCCTGATGGTTCATGCCGTTTCCGGTGGGTTTGTTTCGCGGATAAAAGTATCTGCTGTAGGTTATGGAAAGGCCATTTACATTACGCATGCCAATGGCTTGGTTAGTGTGTATGCTCATTTGCAACGGTATGCAGATCCTATTGCTCAATGGGTTCGGAACAAGCAATACGAACAAGAGTCGTTTGAAGTTGACATTCTGTTGAAGCCGGACCTTTTTCCGGTAAAGCAGGGCGACACCTTGGGCCTTTCCGGAAACTCAGGAGGTTCAGAAGGTCCTCATCTTCATTTTGAATTGCGGGATGTAAAAACCGAGTGGCCCATTAATCCTGAGCTGTTGGGGTTTCACACATCCGATACCATTCCACCCATTGCAGTTCAACTTGCTGCAATTCCATTAACGGTATCCAGTTGCGTCAACCGGAGTTTTCACACACGCAAATTCAAGTTCAAAAAAACACCATCAGGTTATCAATTGGCAGCAGAAGATACTGTGGTATTACATGGAGTGGTAGGATTTGCCATTGAAGCCTATGACCAAGAGAACGCGAGTTCGAATCGTAATGGTGTTTACGAAACGGTGATGAAACGCGATGGAAAAATCTTATATCATTCCAAAATACAAAGCTTAGCATTCGAGCAAACGAGGGCCGTAAACGCTCATATTTTATATGATGAAAAAATAAACAACGGAGAGTCTATTCAGCGGTGTTTTGTATTACCCGGTAATCCTTTGCCCATATACCCAACCAGACCCAATCGAAACGATTTGCTCTACGATCGAGACACGGTGCACACCATTTCTTTTGAGCTTACAGATGCAAGTGGGAATCGAACGGAGTTCTCTTTCCCTGTATCCTCGACCTCTGAGGTAAGGGTGCCCACGTCCATCACAGAGTCTACAGCAGAACCGGTGGCATTTTGGTACAGCAACGTTCCAAATCGGTTTAAACGAGACGGTATTGAAGTGTTTGCGCCCAAAGGAGTCCTGTATGACGATGTGCCGCTGCAGTTTTCGGTTGAACCCACAAAAGGCATCCTGAAACCGAGCCTCATAAAAATCCATCGGGAAGATGTTCCGGTTCATACTGCTTTATCCATTGGCATAGATGCGCGGAACATACCCAAAAAATTAAAACGTTTTGCTTATGTGGCCGGATTGCAGAATGGCGACTGGGGATATGAAGGCAATGAGTGGGATGCTGCTCAGCATTGGATTCGAGCCAGAGCCAAACACTTTGGCTGTTTTTCTTTGCAGACCGATTCAACCAAACCAACCATTCAAATGCTGGAGGGACCCAAAAAGGGCAAATACTGGAGTGGAAAGGAAATACGATTTAAAATTTCGGATGCCCAAAGCGGAATTGGCAGCTACAGGGGAGTGTTGGATGGAAGGTTCATTTTATTTGCATACGATGCTAAGAGCGCGACCCTTCGGTATGAGGTGGATACACATTTGACCTCCTCTTCAGAGCTGCACCTATTGAGTTTGGAAGTTGCGGATAGGGTAGGCAACGTACGGCGTTACCGTGTAAAATTCAGGCATTAAAGGCCTTTTGTTGAGTAAGAAAAACTTTCTACTTTTGCACTCCCAAGATGGTGGATGTAGCTCAGCAGGTTAGAGCATCAGATTGTGATTCTGAGGGTCGCCGGTTCGAGCCCGGTCTTCCACCCTAAGAGGCCTCCCAACGCGGAGGCCTTATTTTTTTGGGTGCAGCAAATCGGCCGCAACCTTAAGTTGGCGGTACCAAGCTGCTCCATATTTGCGTTCGAGAGGAGCCTTTAAAAACTCATAAACCTTAACACCCAGCTTTGCGCCGCAGCCTGTTGCAGGCTTGCAGACCTCCCAACGATCGTAGCGCAGAATGTCGAAGGCAGCCTTTTTCTGAACGCGAATGGGATACAGGTGGCAGGAAATGGGCTTTTGAAAAGAGGATTTCCCTGCCTGATACGCCTCTTCCATGCTGCATTTCGCCACCCCTTTGGTATCAAAAAAAACAAAGGCACAGGGGCCTTTGTCCGGCATGAGGGGGGTTACCCAATCTCCATCGTCATCTTTAATGCAAACGCCTTGATCGGTCACTACTTGCTTTCCTTCTGCCGTCATGTATTCACCAATGGCATCCAGATTGTCGAGGATGAGATTCGCTTCGTCGAGCTCAAGTGGAGCTCCAGAGTCCCCCGCCACACAACAAGCACCCTTACAGGCGCTCAAATCGCAAACAAAGGCCTCCTGAAACAGAGCCTCATCAACAAGAGTTTGATCGATGGATATCATGTTTATGCGATTGAGGAGGTGGGGTTAAAGATCAGGTTTAAGGCCGGCATGCCTTCATGCCAAGGGACAAGGGCGCGGCCATCGAAGATAAAAACGCTGTATCCCATAGGCAACAAAGATTCCAATACTTGTTTGCGGTTCTCTGAATCCCACAATTCTGCTACCACCCATGGCTTCCAAAGGCGGAGGGTGGAAATGGCACCTTTAATCACCGAAGATTCGAAATTCTCAACATCCAACTTAATAGCCGCAACGGGCACATCAGCATAATGGGCAGCCAGGAAATCATCCAGGGTATCTACCGGTACGCTTTCCACCTCATCCTCTGAGCCGGCCGGCATTTCATTGGATACCACATGGCTGAGTCCTTGTTTTTTAACGCCTTTCAGGGTTGGCATAGCCATGCTTAAGGTTCCTTTGCGGTCGCCCAAAGCAAGGGCATAAATGGAAAGGTTATGAATGCCATACGTTTCTCTTATACGCTGCAAAACCTCTCTGTTCTTCCGCATGGGTTCAAAAGCAAGCACCTGCTGTTTGGGATGAATGCGGCACATGTGCACACTCAAAATACCCAGGTTGGCACCCACATCCAGAATCAAACCCTCCTGAGGTACACAATCCAGAAAAGGAAATATGTGTCGCTCGGCTTTGTCCCATCGAAGGGTAAGTACTTTGAATTTGCAGAACCAAAATAGATACCGCTCAAAGCCCAGCAAACGCTGTAAAACAAACTGAAGCCACGCCTTCATTTCATCCGGACGCAAAGTCCAATATGGCAGTAGATGTATAACATTATGGAAATGTTACCTCCTTAATCACAATGGATTCGGCACAAAACCAACCCACTGCGCGTACATTGGAATTTTTATTTTGGTTAAGCACGTTGGTGGGCACATTTACGGGCGGCCGGGCAAACAAACCGGTATTGGTCATTTGATTCTGAGCCAGGTTCAGAAAGGTATAAGTTGGAACACCAATGGAGTGCAGTTCAATGCGTGCCTTCTCTCCGGATTTGTACCGCTCTGGGGTGAGGCGAAAGATAATAGGAGGAATAAACTGAACTCCATCGGAACCGGGTCCAAACGCGCCATCATAAGCCAAATTCATATCCTGTGGATCATTGAAAAACACCCCGTTTCGGTAAGCTTTAAACCAATAGGCGTTGGCTTGCCCGGGAATATCTTTTGCCTTCATGGTTAACTGATAACCGGCCTCCAAGGTGTCTGGTCCACGCGTTTCAGCAGGCTTGTATTCATACCCCAAACTGTCTATATCCGGAACACTGTCCATCTTGGCTGCAGAGGTAAACTTTTCACCTTTGTAATTGATTTCGAGTACATATACATTGGGTGGAATGCCAAAAGGAATGGTTTGGCCCGGTGAGGGATTCCAAACATAATCGCCGTTGGCATCGTCGTCTTTAAATTCAAAAACACGACCCAACAAGTCGGTGATTTTTACCGTTGCACCCAGCGCAGGTGGCAGTGGCGCATTGTTTAAATAAGGAGTGGTCATGCGCAAACGAATGACCTGAGTTCCGGGAAGATTATTTACAAATGCATCAACCTGGAGTTGCGGCTGTCCCTCGGGTGCAGCAACGTCAACGCGATCTTCGCAGCCGGGAAACAGAACAACTGCTGCCAACAGCAACGCAACAAAAATCGGCATGTGAATTTTGGTGTTCATGATCAGAAGTTGAAGTTGTAGGTAAATGATGGTACGATTGAACCAATTACGCTGAATTGTATGGCCTCGGTTTGCAAAGGGTTTTGGTTGTTGGCCTGAAAATAAATGCTGAACGGGTTTCTCCGATTGTAAACATTGTAAACAGAAACAACCAAATTGTGATGATATCGGCCCTTGAATTTATCTCTAAGCTTATATTGCATAGACACATCGAGACGATGGTATGCCGGGATTCGAGTATTGTTTCGAGAATAATTGGCGTTTTGAGGAACCACATAACCTTGAATGACCATTCGGTTGGTTGGAAAGGTAGCAGGGGTACCCGAAGCCAGCACAAAAGTGGCCGACAAGCTTAATCGCTTGTTTAGATCGTAACTGGTTACTATGTTAAGATTGTGAAGGCGATCGAAACGAGATGGGTACCAGTTTCCGTTGTTTAGTGGATTGGTAAGACGTTCGGTTCGTGCAATGGTATAGCTAACCCATCCGGTGAAGTCACCCTTTGCCTTTTTCACATAGAACTCTGTACCGTATGCCCTACCCTTCCCTGTAAGGAGCTCCCCTTCAAGGAGTTTATTTAGAAAAAGATTGGCACCGTTTACATAATCAATTTGATTTTGCATCCACTTGTAATACCCTTCTACACTTGCCTCCCAATCTTCGTCTTCGCCGAAATTGCGGAAATAGCCCACTGCCACCTGATCGGCCAATTGAGGGCGGATGTTGTTGGTGCTGGGTGTCCATACATCAAATGGAGTAGATGCGGTGGTATTGGAAATCAAATGCACCGTTTGTGTCATACGATTGTACGATGCTTTAACCGAGCTTTTGTCGTCTACATCAAACTTGAGAGAAAGTCTGGGCTCAAGATTGTTGTATGATTTCATAACCTGTCCGCTGCTGAACGCACGAGAGCTAATGGTGTCTCGGGTAAACTCCGAAACCGTATCGCGGTAGGTATAGGCGGTGCCGGGCCCTAAGTAATTGTAATTGCTGAAGCGCAAACCGGCCTGAATGGTAAGCCTTCCGTTAACGGCAAATTCATCGCCGGCATACAGGGCATTTTCGAGGGAGTATTTATTCCGATCGCCCAACTGACGGCGCTCTCCGTCGCTAAAGAAAATGAGGGTACCCGGATCGAAGGTATAATAGGTAGCTTGTCCACCAAATGTAACTGTGTGCCTTGAGTTTGGATACCAGGTAAACTCGGGCTTTACGGAGTAGGTTTTGATTTTTGCCTGCCAATCGAAACCACTTTGTTCGTTTCCAACACCCAATTGATAATCGTAATTGCTGTATATCAAAGAAACGTTTGAGAACAAACGCTGACCAAACAAATGATTGTAGCGGAGTGTCGCGGTTTGGTTTCCGTTGTTCCATCCGAAACCTCCGGCTCCTCCAAACTTGAATTTATCCCGGCCTATGTAACCCGATAGGTAAAGACGATTCTTTTCGTTGATGATCCAATTTGCTTTCGCTGTAAAATCGTAGAAATAGACCGTTGCCCCTTTGATGTTCTGATCGTTTACGAGCGGGAAAAAACGGTCTACATAACTTCTTCTTCCGGCCAAAATGAACGATGCCTTTTCTTTCACGATGGGGGCTTCTATGCTGAAACGGCTGAAGATGGGGCCAATGCCACCGTGAAATTCCGGGCGTTTGCTGTTTCCGTCTTTCATGCGCACATCCAGGAGCGAAGAAAGTCGGCCACCGAACTGTGCGGGTATTCCTCCTTTCAAAAGCTTCACATCCTTTACCGCATCCGGATTAAAAATGGAGAAGAAGCCAAACAAGTGTGCAGAATTGTACACCGGTGCATCGTCGAGCAGGATTAGATTGTGATCGATGGAACCGCCTCTAACGTTGAAACCGGTTGCCCCCTCTCCTACCGTAGTCACTCCGGGCAGCAGCTGTACAGACCGTACCACATCCACTTCTCCCAAAAGGGCCGGTATTTTCTGTATCGACTTTATGTCGAGCTTGGCAACGCTCATCTCCACTCTTCTGAGGTTATCGCCTTTTTTCTCAGCCTTTATCTCTACGGCCTTCAGCTCCTGAACCGACTCTTTCAATTCGATTGCCAGTCGGGTATCTTCTTTCAATTGAACCTGCTGTTCGAAGGGCAAGTAACCTATGTACGAAACCCGCAGTGTGTATGTACCTGCCGGAGCCGTGAGAGAGTAAAAGCCGAAGGTATTGGTGGCTATCACGGCTTTTGCCTCCACCAATTGCACCGGGGCACCAATAAGCACCTCACCGTTCTTCGCATCCTTTACGGTTCCACTTATGGTAATGGTGTTTTGGGCATTAATCGCATTCATCCAAAGCAGGAGAATGAAACCGAAAGCATACTTCATATATGGTGAGATTAGAGGCGCAAAGCTATGCAAACCTCCTCAACCGCTTTGTCTTTGCGAGAATAAGACCCTACTTATTCTGCCTTGCCGCCTCTTGGAGTGCGCACTTCCGAAAAGGTTAAAAATGGAATCTTTTTATTTTTAGCCTTAAACTTAATTAAGTTTTTAACGATATTTGTGGCGCAATATAATCTTTTAGTCAACCCAACATTGTGCACACATGAACGCGGGCCGCAGCATCGTTCACCTAGACCTCGATACCTTCTTCGTATCGGTGGAACGGCTCCGCAACAGCAGTTTATCCGGAAAACCGGTAATCATTGGAGGCAGCAGCGACCGTGGGGTTGTGGCAAGCTGCAGCTATGAGGCGCGGCACTTTGGCGTGCGCTCAGCCATGCCCATTCGAATGGCCCGACAGCTTTGTCCGGATGCTTTTTTTTTAAAAGGCGATTACGAGCAGTACAGTCACTACTCCGACTTGGTTACCGAGATCATTGCCGAACGTGCGCCCTTATTTGAAAAAGCGAGCATAGACGAGCATTACATTGATGCTACAGGAATGGAGCGTTTTTTTGGCACGGTAAAGTGGGCACAAGAACTGCGGACAACCATAGAAAAAGAAAGTGGCTTGCCTATATCCTTAGGCTTATCCATAAACAAAACGGTGGCGAAAATGGCCACCAATGAATGTAAGCCTCACGGGGAATATCAGGTTCCTGCACATGGTGTTCAACCCTTTCTCGATCCCCTCTCGATTCGAAAAATACCCATGATTGGAGCAAAGACCTTTCAGCGTCTCCGGTCTATGGGCGTAAGCACCATTGCGACACTCCGTGATATTCCGATGGAGCTCCTTGAACAAGTGTTGGGAGAACATGGACGTCTGATTTGGCTTAAGGCAAACGGCATCGATCAAAATCCGGTGATCCCTTACAGCGAACGGAAATCCATTGGCACCGAACATACCTTCGACCAAGACACTACCGACCTACAATTTTTAGAAGCTCGGTTGGTAGGCATGTGCGAAGAAATAGGCTTTCAGATGAGGCAGGAGCAAAAACTATGTTCCTGCGTTACGGTAAAGCTTAGGTACGCCGACTTCAATACCCATACCATGCAACAACGCATTCCCTATACAGCGTTTGACCACAAACTGATTGAAGTAAGCAAAAATTTATTATCTAAACTATATAACAGAAGATTGCGAATACGACTTATCGGAGTGCGCTACACCCATTTGGTTCATGGCTCGCCGCAAATTCATCTTTTTGAAGACAGCGAAGAACTCATTAACCTTTACCAAGCTGTAGATCGCATGAAGGCCAAATACGGAGAACATGCGCTCTTAAGGGGGTGCAGTTTAAAAAAGAAAAATACGGAATAATGTGAAGTGCGTTACTTTGTAGCTGGCGACAATCCTATAACCTTAAAATTATTACCGGAGAATAAAACGTCAGCATGCGGAAAAGTAACATTCAAGAAAGAAGATCCTGAAAACTCAGGGGAATGCACTATGTATTGTATCTTGTCTTGAGCAACAGCTTGCTCAAAGTCGCGGTATTGGAATGGCGATTGCGATGGAACAAGATCGAGATTAGGGAAAATAGCTCGCTTGGGCATCATAATGTTTACATAAACATTGGTTGAAAACATTCGGCCCTCTGCAGATAAGTGAGCATTCATCCACGAAGCAACCCTTTGCGGTTCATCGTAAACAGACTTGGGTGTTCTCACGTGATTCATGTGCTCATGCATCAACTTTTGAAGTAGAACGGCGGGAAAAAAAATCATCAAACTTAAACAAGCGAACCAACCCAATCTGCCCGACAGAGGATTTTGAAAATCATGATCTGCACTTGAACGCAACCAAAATCCAAGAAACAAAAGAGATGACATAATACTTTCTTGATAATAGTTAATCCAAGAACCTTCTTTCATACTGGTTAGAAAAGCAAAACAAAAAAACACCAAGTTGCATAGCCCTAACCAGAGCACAATAGGGTTTCGGGGAAAGCGAAACATCCAAAGAATACTGAAAAGAGCCAATGCAAACACAAACTCGCTCTTCAGGTAATAGTGTGAAAAAACATCATAGGCCCTAAATGGAATAAGCCCGTTACGAATGCCTTCAAACGTATTCTTCCAAAACCAATCTCCCCAAATAGAACGGCAAGTAAAGTATCCTATTGCAAATAGTCCGACATATCCAAATGAAAAAACAAGAGCTGGTTTCCAAAGACGCCTTAAAAACAAAAACAACACTACCAGAGGGGGCAGAACCATCCCGGTTTGTTTGGTAAAAAGTGCTAGGCAAGCCAAAAGGGATACCCAAAGCCAACTGTATACACGAGATCCTATATAAGTTTGATCTGAAAGGTGAAGCACATACAAGACAGTTGCAAGGCTGACAAGAGCAAACAAAGAATCAGGGCGGGTGGCAAAATGTATTCGCGTTAGAAAATAAAACTCCAAAGCACAAATAACAAAACACCAGGCAGTATTTAACTGCCATTTACGACGTAAAAAGAGCCACAAAAAGATCACCCCTGCTAAATCAAAAAACAAGCTCACAGAACGACCCAAAACAAAAAAATCATGAGCATTTTGAAGGGATTGCAATCCGAAGATCTTTGCCAATGCTACAACAATGAGATAGTAAATTGGAGTATACTGTGTAATGTCGTAATGGAATCGCTCAGGATCCTGATATAAAGGCTCACCGGAAACAACTTTAGAAATGGAAAAGATCACATTTTGCTCGATTCCACCCAAATCAACAGCGTAGGAACCAACCAACAAAATCCGAAACAGAAGCATAATCAGGAAAGAGGCAACTGCAATCCAACCGCTTAAGCGGAGAGGACCTTGTTGCACAAGCCAGGTGAATACAGGGGAAAGTATGTTGGTCATGCCACCCTATTCTTTTGCCTACAGATGAAAAACACACTGCTTCCCCACACAGCATTCCGAAGAAAAGGCATCCATTGCCTATACTCCGGATAAGGATATAAGGCCGGTAAAAGAACGTGTTCAATTTCAAAATGAGGCGCAATCAACTTCTTCCAATTGGAAACCCGATAGTATCTCAAATCATGTAAAACAGTGGCTCCTTCTACACTGTGAGATGGGGTAAAGAGGATGTTCTTCACGCTTCCTTTTCCGGTGCTGATCCATCTACCCAAAAAAGCATTAATGATGCGATGCGGGGTGGTCATTAAAAGCAGCCCAAACCAGCCGATGAGCGCCATACAAGCCGTGGGCATGCCAATGATGAGGACGCCATCGGGCTTCAGAACGCGCGCCATTTCTTTCAAGCTCCCATCCACAGATTGAACATGCTCTAAGACATGCGAAGAATACAAAACATCGAAATGGGCATCGGAAAAGGGTATAGATTCGGCAAAGGCCTGTCTGATTTCCATAGCTTCTAAGCTATAATTTGAGCCGTCGCGACCAACTCCATGAGCTCCTGGCGATGGATCAATTCCATAAGACGTTAGACCCAGTTCCCGTGCTCTTTGCATGGCGTAACCGGCTCCACAACCCACATCAAGAAACATTCCGGGGCGGATGAAAGGCACAACCGCAGCCCATTCCACATCCCTAATGCGTTTTTGATTAACGTTGGTTGCTTCCTTACTCAGGAAGGGAAACTGATAAAGCTTCAAAAGAAAAGATTTCAAACTGCCCATCGCTTACTTTTAATAAAATCATACAACAAATAGATCTTCTTTTTGGTGGTAGAGGAAACAGGATCCACCAAAATAGACCTTAACACAAACCAAACCGTAGGAAAAAAACGCCCCATTAAATGGTGATGACGCGCTATTCCGAAATAACTGTCACTAATCAAATGCCTTTTTAAAGCAGGGTTTACCTTATCAAGCATATCAGGTTGGGAAAACAGTTTACGCAAACCCTTCAAACGAGGCAGAAAACAATTCTTCGCAATATCTACAGAGTTATCATCATGGAGATGATAAAGCACAGTACGGGCCTTTAGCTGAATAATCGGATAACGAGTGGCAATTGTACACCACAGCACGGTGTCTTCCACAATGACAATGTCGGTCCTAAACTGAAACACCTGAAAAATAGACGCAGAAACACAAACACGCGCAGGAATTATGGAGTTGCGCAGAAAAAAATCGATTGGATCACTGCCCATTTCAGTTATTACCTGAGCTTCGCGTTCCGATCCTCGCAGATAGTAGCAATGAGTAAAAACTAAAGCATCCGGAAAATCTTGTTCAGAAAGTAAGTTAAACAACTTCTGTAGATGATCGGGCAGGTAATAATCATCGCTATCCAGAAAACAAATATACCGCCCTTTGGAATTCCTAGCACCGTTGTTTCTGGCAGCACTCCTTTCTGCATTCACCTGAAATACATAATGAATGCGGGCATCTGCTCGAGCAATTTCTTCAACCACCTGGCGCGTGTCGTCGGTTGAACCGTCATCTACAACCCATAATTCCCAATTCTGAAACGCTTGATTCTGAACGGAAGAAATTGTGGAAGGCAACAATCCTGCTCTATTGTAAGCAGGAATTACCACGCTAAAAAAAGGCTGGTCCATCATAAAGCAACCTCCTCCTCAAACCAAGCATCAGGTACGATGTTAACCGGATAAGGTTGACCGACTTTAAATCCTAAAAAATTGCGCGGTACATGAACTTTCTTGCCCGGGACCTTATTTAACCAAGCCGCCCACCAACTGAATGTGCTGTGTGCATTAATACAAACATGTGCATGCTGAATGAACTGAAAATCTACAATAGGGTCCTCTTTTGAAAAAATGGCACCGGGAACATCACTAAATACCTTAGCCAATGCATCCGGCTCATCAGATAAAAAAACAACTTGATAGCAAGTTAAATCGTATCGACCCAAAAGATTATGGTAATAAGACCATGGCAAACTAAGATCAGGACCGCCCAAATAATCTGGACCGAACGTTCGATAATCTTTCAAACGAATGTGAACTGTAAGCAATGGCTTCACAATTCCTAGACGCTCAATAGCCTTTCCATAAAGCTCTTTATACACTCGCTTGATGTTAAAACACGCTGCAATGTCCTCATCCCTGCCGAAAAAATATCGTTCTCCTTGAAAGTATCCATAGAACCAATGATTAGCGCCTTGGAGGTTTAACATTGAGTTGGAATAGTCGGTGCGGTTATCCTGAAAATGGTGAAATCGGTAACCCAATCCCGGAATCTTGTTAAACAGGCGAAATCGCTGATACCGGAAACTATTTCGACTACGCTCGCCGGCAGACAACTCGAAAAAGCGAAGGTGATGCAAATCACTTAACGCATAGGGCATCTTCAACCGAGCTGAAAGTGATCGAGCACAAGCGTAAATAAACATTTGATTCCCCATTTGACAATGGGAGTGAAAAACAAGCATAACTCCGGTTCCTATTTGCTCAAGATTTTTATCTCCGTTCTACGATTCATCTGCCTGCCCTGTTCGGTATCATTGGATGCTATGGGTATGCTAAAACCATAACCAACGGCTTGCAATCGATTCGCCTTTATACCCTTCGAAATGAGGTAATCCATAACCGATTGAGAGCGACGCTGACTTAAATCAAGGTTATACCGCTCCGATCCTTTATTGTCGGTATGACTGGACAACTCAATCCTCATTGTGGGATAATCGTTTAGAATTTTAACGAGAAGATTCAGTTCCACGATTGATTCCTTTCTCAAAGTAGCCTTATCAAAGTCATAAAACACGTTGCGCAACACCATGCGGGTTCCGGCAGATAAGGACTTAAGACGGATTTCTTTAATGATCTCCTGATTCTCGACCTGAATGGAAAGATCAATGTTCTCAGAATGAAAAAGATGAGACGGGGCTTGAACAGCAATACCATAATTTTTTCCTGATGGAAGAGAAACCAAAAATTTACCGGTTTTGCTGTTCGATTGGAAGGAAGCCACCTCTTTTCCTTTTGCATTATCCGTTACAGAAATAGTTGCTTCAAGCGGAACTCCCGTATCATCATCCAATATGACTCCTTTCAAAATTATGACATTGTTGGAGCTTATCTGCTCGGCTTTTGCCATCATCTTTCCTGTCTCTATAACGGGTTTAGAAATGCCTGCCAATAAGACATCCTCATTGGTAAGCACAGGAATCTTTTCTTTACCCATGAAAGTAATAAGATAGATATCTCTCAAACCATACCCCTCCTTTCGAACAGATGCATAATAACCATGTCGGCCGCTTGCAGATAATACAAATGCCATATCATCGTCTGGGGTGTTAACCGGATAACCAATGTTCACCGGCTTTTTAAAATTGCCGGAGGTATCCATTTCGGCTTTAAAAATATCGAAGCCTCCCATGGTTTCATGTCCTTTAGAACTGAAATACATGGTTTTTCCATCGGGCATCATAAAAGGAGTTTGTTCATCGTAAGGAGTGTTAATGGATGGCCCCAGATTGCGAACCTCTCCCCATTTGCCCTTTTCATCGAGAGAACATGCATAAATATCGCTTCCCCCCAATCCACCGCTGCGATCAGAAACAAAAAAAAGCGTTTTCTCATCGAAAGAGAAAGATGCCGCAGACTCATGATCCTTCGAGGATATCTGGCGGGGAAAAGCCTCCGGATTCGACCACCTATCTCCTTCGAGTTTACACACATAAATGTTTCCGGAGCCATTGTCATCGATGTAAATCAACAGCTTCTGACCATCGGAAGATAAATTAATGGTAGCATCATGGCCGGGAGTATTAACCGGAGGGCCTAAATTCTCAGGAAGACTCCATGTATTGTTGAATCGATTGGAAACAAAAATATCTTCAAAATACTCGTCGTAATTTGGATCAATTTTTCCGCCGGTGGTATTGATTCTTCTGGATGTAAACATCAACACCGATTCATCTGCTGAAATTACCGGGCTATAATCGGTAAAAGGCCCATTTATTCCGGATCCAAGATTTTCAACCTGTGCACGTATGGGAGATTCAACTAGCTTCCTGCCCACGGCAACTTCCTCTAAACGCTTGGTAACTTCAGCAAACTCTTGCCGCGATTCCTTCTTCCCGAGCTTAAGGTTCGATTTAAATGCTTCATAATCAACCTGGGCCTGATCCCATTTTGAATCCAGGTGATAACAAAAGCCCAAATAATAATGAACATCGAATGCAACGTTAGCATTCATTTCAAACGCCTTCTGAAAATAAGCTTGGGCATTGTACTTAAGAGGCGAGTTGAGGTAGCATCTTCCTATCCGGTATTTGATCTCGGCCCTGCTTCCATCCATGCTATCTGCCCTCAAATAAAAGACGAGAGCCTTGCGATGCATGTTGGGACCTTGATCATAAAATTCATCGCCACTTAAAACTGCTTCTTTGTACAACCTAGACTGGGCTGCAAGATTACTCCACATTAGAGCACAAATAAAACACACGAGAAAAAATCCGTTTTTCATGCTTTAATGTTCAGTTGTTGGGCATTCCATCAAATAGAATTTCGCATTCTCAGAACCCTTCTTAGCAGCAATCGACCAATCCTGACAGGCCGATGAAAATTCACTGATCATTTCCTTTGCAATGCCTCGATTCAAAAATGCGTTGGCAAGATTAGGATCGAGGCGAATGGCCTGAGAACAGGCATCAATGCAACCGTGGTAGTCTTTGTTTTTGAACCGCGCAACGCCAAGGTTAGAAAAGGCAATTGCATATTGAGGGTCGATCTGTGTTGCAGCTTTGAAGTCGTCGGCGGCCAAATCAAGCTTTCCAAGTTCTAGGAGAACAGAGCCTCTGTTGTTGAGGGTCTGTATGTTTTGGGGATCCATGGAAAGAGCTTTGGTGTAGGCATCAAGCGCAGCGGAATAGTCTTGTGTTATGCGCATCAGACTCCCCAGGTTGCTCCATGCCAAAGAAAATTGGGAATCCAGCTCAATTGCTTTTTGGTAATCACGTTTTGCGCCTTGAAAATCTCCTTGCTGACGCTTGGTGCTGCCCAGATCATTCCATCCAAAAGCAAAATCCGGCTTCAATTCTACTGCGCGGGTAAATTCTTGAGAGGCCTTTTCGAAATCACCCAAGCTGAAATAACACATGCCACTTTCGTAATACGGCAAATGGTTAGATGGAGTACGCTCTTTCAACTTGGAAAACATTTCAACTGCCTCTGTGAATTTTTTTTGATTGGAAAGAACTCGCGCTAAACCCAGCTGAGCCGATTCAGAGGAGGGATTGATTCTCAACACGGCCTCGAAATCGGATTGAGCAATGGCATATTCTCGAAGCTCCATACATACCAAGCCACGATTCAACAGCGCCTTTTCAAATCCAGGTTTAGATTGCAGAGCAAGAGAAAAGGCCGCTTTAGCACCGGGGTAATCCTTTTGCTGGAAACGAGTAAGGGCAAGGTTGAATGTGCGTTCCGCCTCCTGCGATTCCATAACCACCCCAACCGAAACCAAAGAATCGGAATTGCCAACATGTTGAGCCAACAAAACCTTCGGTAAGCAGGTTACCCAAATGGAAAAGAGCATCATCCAGGCGGTTTTCATGCAATCGTGGATTTTGGCTAAAGTTAGTAACTAATGTTTATCCAATAACACATGGGATAACTTTGTTGAAGGCTTCAGCTTTTCGTACCATTGCAGGTAAATGAAAGCCTTTCTGAATCCCCTTGCCCTTTTGGTTTGTATAGGGTCGTTTTTGGGTTGCAACCCGAATGCGAAAAAGAACAAACAACCCAATGCTAAGCCGTCGTTAACCCAATTTCTCGATTCCTTGTTCGAGGCTCAGCTTCGGGATAATCCTCAATACCAAACCACCCTTGGCGTGCGCACCCAGGATAGCCTTTGGACCGATGCTTCGGATGCCTACCAACAAAAGTCGTTTGAACGAACAAAAAGGGAATTAACGGCATTGGAAAATCGTTTCGATCGTAAACAACTAAACGCTCAAGACGTCATTTCGTATGACCTTTTCGTGCAATCATGCACAGAACAGATGGAGGCATTTCCGTTTCGTTTCCACAATTACCCGCTGAACCAGATGGAGGGGCTGCATGCCTCCATCCCTTCTTTCCTCATCAACATGCACACCATTGAGGAGGTCCGTCATGCACAAACCTACCTGGCAAGATTGGCCGGCATACCAAAGCAGCTTAGGGATTTGCAAGTGCAACTCGACACTCGTCTTAAAATGGGAATACTGCCTCCAGCTTTTGTTTTTCCTAAAGTTGAAGAAGATTGTCGAAATCTTTTAAAAGGAAAACCCTTCGACAATTCCTCCACCGATTCACCCCTTTTCGAGGATTTTTATAATAAAGTAAACGCAGTAAAATCCATTCCGCCGAACGAGGCTGAGGCCCTTATAAAAAGAGCAAAAAAACTGCTTGTAGATTCTGTAGCTCCCGCTTACCGCAACCTCATTCTGTACTGGAAAACCCTTGCGCAAAAAGCAGATGATCGAGATGGGGCATGGAAGTTTCCCGATGGTGAAAAGTTTTACGCAATGGCTTTGCGCCACACAACCACTACGCCATTAACCCCCGATCAAATTCACGACATAGGCTTAGCTGAAGTTGCGCGCATACATGATGAAATGGAATCCATAAAGAAAAAGGTTGGGTTCAAAGGATCACTGAAAGAGTTTTTTACCTTCATGCGCACAAGCAAAAAATTCTATTTCCCTTCAACCGAAGAGGGCAAGAAGTCTTACTTAAACGCAACCAATGCCATCATAGATAACATGCGGGGCAAGTTGGATCAACTTTTCATCACCAAGCCCAAAGCGGCGCTGGTGGTTAAACCCGTTGAGCCTTTCAGAGAGCGCTCTGCCGGCGGTGCATTTTATGAAGAACCTGCCCTGGATGGATCCCGTCCAGGACGTTACTACATCAACCTATATACCTTAAACGATCAACCTACTTACCAGATGGAGGCTTTGGCTTACCACGAAGCCATTCCCGGTCATCACATGCAAATTGCCATTGCCCAAGAATTGAAAGAGCTACCCAAATTTCGAACCTTGGGAGGGAACACAGCCTATGTAGAGGGTTGGGCTTTATATGCAGAGCGTGTACCGAAAGAAATAGGTCTATACACCGATCCCTATGCAGACTTTGGGCGCTTAGCTATGGAGGTTTTCAGGGCCTCACGATTGGTCATCGACACCGGAATTCACTTTAAAAAGTGGACCCGAAAACAAGCTTACCAATACATGATAGACAACACGCCAAATCCCGAAGGCGATTCTCAGAAGGAGATAGATCGTTACATCGTTTGGCCCGGCCAAGCTACTGGTTATAAAATAGGCATGATAAAAATATTGGAACTGAGAAGCAAAGCGCAGAAGGCCTTAGGCAGCAAATTCGATTTGCGCACCTTTCACGATGTAGTTTTAACAAATGGCTCGGTGCCTTTGAATATGCTGGAAAACTTGGTTGACCAATACATCAACAAGGCAAAAGCATCATGATCAAAGAAGTTCCATCTGGCAAAAATGTAATGTTGCCTATATTCCTTACGGTTTTTCTCGACATGTTGGGTGTTGGCATTGCCGTTCCCATCGTGCCTACCCTCTTCTTGGATCCCGTTCATGGTGTGATGCCTTTGGGAACAAGCATGGAACTGCGCAACATCACCCTAGGTTTTTTGTTGGCAACCTTCCCTCTGTTTCAATTTTTCGGCTCACCTGTGTTGGGAACGCTTAGCGACCGTCACGGCCGAAAAAAAATGCTGTTCCTCTCCTTAGTCGGAACCGCATTGGGCTATTTCCTTTTTGCCTTCGGCATCAGCCAGAACAGCTTAGTACTGCTTTTTTTTGCCAGAGGGCTCGATGGGTTTACCGGTGGCAATGTATCCATAGCCCTATCCGCCATTTCCGATTCTTCCGATGATAAAAACAAAGCTCGCAATTTTGGCATGGTGGGTGCGGCTTTCGGCTTGGGCTTCATTTTAGGTCCTTACATCGGAGGAAGGCTTGCCGACTCTACTCTGGTAAGCTGGTTTACGGTGTACACCCCATTTCTGTTTGCAGCAATTCTAGGCATACTCAACCTCGCACTCATCCTATTGGTATTCCCCGAAACGCTGCACACCCGCACGCACAAGCGGGTTGATTTTCTGGCCGGATTCAGAAACATGCGCATAGCTTTCTTGAATCCAAACCTGAGCCGTTTGTTTGTAGTGGTATTTTTATTAACGCTGGGTTTTAATTTTTTTACTCAGTTTTTTCAGGTATTCCTCATCCATAAGTTCAATTTCAGCATCGGTCAAATTTCCGATTTCTTTGCCTACATAGGTTTGTGGATTGTGTTGGCTCAGGCTGGCCTCATGAGACCTATGTCCAAGCGCTTTTCACCGGAAAATCTGGTCCTCTGGACTTCCCTTTTTTTGGGCATCTCGCTTTTTGTTGTGATACTACCCAACCAACCCTATCAGCAATATTGGGTGGCCCCCTTGGTTGCCCTTTCACAGGGTTTGCTTACCCCCAACCTAAGTGCGTTGGTATCCTCTAAAGCCGGCCCATCCGAGCAAGGAAAAATTATGGGACTCAACCAAAGTGTTCAGGCTGCCGCTATGGCGATACCGCCCATTTTGGCCGGGTTTGCCACCAACATCATGTATCAGCTACCGGTGTATTTGGCATCCGGTTTTACCCTGATGGGATGGGTAGTTTTGGCCTCGCGAAACAGACTTGCCACATGAAAATTTTCCTCTGGGGAATGCCCGGTGCGGGCAAATCAGCGGTGGGTCAACAACTGGCCGAGTTCCTCAAGGAACCATTCTCAGATTTGGATCAACTCATTCAGACACAAACCGGGCGCAGCCCAGCCGAATGGATTGCCCAGGAAGGAGAGCACGCTTTCCGGATTCAGGAGCGCCGGATGCTGTTGGGATGGACGCCGAATCAGGGAGTCCTTGCATGCGGTGGCGGAACACCCTGTTTTTATAACCAATATGAATGGATGAATCAACAAGGCATCACCTTTTGGTTGAATCCATCCTTAGCTATCATTCAAAACAACTTAGCTCAATCAAAAGAAGATCGTCCCCTACTAAACGCTTCCCATAAACAAACCCTGCAAGACCTGCTGCAACAGCGTAAGCACCATTATGCACAAGCCCACCTAACACTTAAATGGGAAGACAATGCATCACCAAAAGACCTTGTCCAGCGCATGCTCATTCATTTGCACAACGCAGGGCTGTGGCCGCCTTCACGATGAGTTCGCGTGCACGAATGACCTCATCATGTTCGGTAAACCGACCTAAGCTGATGCGCACCGTTTCCGCAATCTCCGATTCTGTTATGCCCATTGCCAGCAAAACAGGCGAGGGCTTTTCTTTCTGACTTGAGCATGCCGCTCCAGCGGAAATACACACCTCCGGTAGTGCGCGAAAAAGAGACCGATTGAGCACTCCCGGCATCGCTAAGTTGGTGGTGTTGCACAAGCGATGCCGTGTGGAGCCGTGCACCACAGCACCCACTTCAACCACCAGTTGCTGCTCCAGCCAAGTGCGCCATCGACTCAATCGAACGCCCTCATCCCACCACGCAGATTCCGCAAGCTCCATAGCCGCCCCCATGCCCACAACCGCCGGCACATCCAGAGTGCCCGGCATAAGGCCCTTTTCCTCTTTCCCTCCATTGAAATAAGGCACCAACTCCAGGTTGGGTTTTCGCTTGCGCACCAAGAGGCCTCCGGCACCTTTTGGCCCATAAAACTTGTGGGCGCTCCAAAAGGCCATGGAAACCTGCCACTCGTTTACATGAATGGGCATCTTACCAATGGCTTGGGTAAAATCACTGATGAAAAGGGAACCCCTCGAGCGAACCAGAGCTCCTATTTCATCCATAGGAGCCATAACACCGGTTTCATGATTTGCGGCGGAAACAACAACACCCAATGCAGGTTTCTTGAGGGCTTCGCGCAATGCTTCCATAGAAGGAAGGCCCTCCTGATCAACGCAAAGTATTTCTACCTCTGCACCCCATGAAGCCATTTCAGATAAGGCATCCAAAACAGCGGAATGTTCGGTGGCAAAAGTCAACCAACGCTTACATTCCAGCTCGTATCGCTTGTGCAAGCCAAACAGTCCGGTGCGAATGGCATCGGTTGCACTCCGTGCAAACACAACCTCTTCCGGTGCAACACCCAATACACCGGAGCATTGCAAACGGGCATGCTCAACCGCATGACGCGCAAGCACTCCTTCTGCATGATGAATCGATGCCGCATTACCGGGATGCCTCGTAAACCAAGGCATCATAGCTTCCATCACCTTCGGGTCAACCGGGGTTGAAGCATTGTTATCCAAATAAATTGAATGGCTCATTTTATTGCGCCCAAAACTACATATTTGCGTTATGCTCGAGCCCGAAGCCCTTTCCAGTCCACAGAACCCAAAAGTTAAACATGTTTGGAGCCTGCTCAACGACAATGCCTACCGCAAAAAACAAAATCAGATGGTGGTGGAGGGAAAAAGGGAATGCAGTTTGGCCCTGAAAGGCGGGTGGAAGCCCTTGGGCATTTTCCATTGTCCGGAAATATCCCCTTCCCTACCCGATACCTGGCTGCACAGCCAAGCCAAGGTTTACTCGGTTACGAAAGCCATTTATGAGAAGCTGGCATACCGAAAAACCACCGAAGGCATGATGGCATGGTTTGAAGGAAGAACGCACCGGCTTAAGGATTTGTCCCTTGGAGAGAAGCCCCTGATTGTGGTCTTGGAAGGAATTGAAAAGCCCGGAAACTTAGGCGCAATGCTGCGTACGGCAGATGCCGCAGGCGTTGATGCCTTAATCGTATGCGATCGAAAAGCCGATTTGCATCACCCCAATGTTATACGTTCCTCCATCGGATGCGCCTTTACCGTTCAGGTGGCAGTGAGCGACTCCTCCGAGCTTCAAAGCTGGCTGGAAGAAAGGAAGATTGCATGGAAATCGGCCACCCTCAGCACCCAAAGCCCTTACACCAATGCCGACCTCAGTGGCCCTCTGGCTTTAATCTTCGGAACAGAGGCTACCGGCTTAAGCCCCATCTGGTTAACGCCCGCTGAAAATCAAATTACCATTCCCATGAGGGGGCAGATAGACTCCCTCAACGTTTCCGCCGCATGCGCCGTGCTCACCTTCGAAGCCGTTCGGCAGCGTGGTCTTTAGCGATGGGTTTCGTTACCTTTGCACCCTCAACCATTTCTTATGTCAGACGATAAAAAAGTTATTTTTTCCATGGTGAAGGTTTCCAAAACCCTCAATACAGGAAAAACCATTCTCAAAGACATTTACCTTTCCTTTTTCTACGGAGCCAAAATTGGCATCATAGGATTGAATGGATCCGGAAAATCAACCCTCCTTAAAATCATTGCCGGCTTAGAGAAATCCTATCAGGGTGATGTTGTTTTCTCACCGGGATACCATGTGGGTTATCTCGAGCAGGAACCTCAGCTTGATGAAAACAAAACCGTTAAGCAGATTGTCATGGAAGGCGTTCAGGAAACAGTAGATTTGCTAAACGAATTCGAGGAAATCAACCATAAATTTGGATTGCCTGAATATTATGAAAATCCTGAGGCTATGGAAAAGCTGATGAATCGGCAGGCAGCCATACAGGATAAAATTGATGCAGTAAACGCATGGGATTTAGACAACCAACTGGAGGTCGCAATGGATGCGTTGCGATGCCCCGATGGCGACACCCCAATTCATGTTCTTTCGGGTGGTGAACGGCGGAGGGTTGCCCTTTGCCGACTTCTGCTTAAAAAGCCGGAAATCCTGCTGTTGGATGAGCCCACCAACCACCTCGATGCCGAGTCGGTTGATTGGTTGGAGCAGTTTCTGCACAACTATGAAGGAACGGTTATTGCCGTTACACACGACCGTTACTTCTTGGACAACGTTGCGGGATGGATTCTTGAACTAGACCGCGGAGAAGGCATCCCTTGGAAAGGAAATTACTCCTCTTGGCTCGAGCAAAAAGGCAAACGCCTTGCTCAGGAAGAAAAAACCGAGAGCAAACGCCAGAAAACCCTAGCCCGAGAATTGGAATGGGTAAGGCAAGGTGCAAAAGGAAGACAAGCCAAGAGCAAAGCTCGCTTGGCTGCTTACGATCGAATGCTCAGCGAAGATGTGAAGGCCAAAGAAGAGAAACTCGAAATCTTCATACCCAACGGTCCCCGACTTGGAAATGAAGTAATCGAATTCGAAGGCGTTTCAAAAGCTTATGGAGATAAAGTTCTGTTCGAGAACCTTAGCTTCCGTCTTCCACCCGCCGGCATCGTGGGCATCATCGGACCAAACGGTGCAGGAAAATCAACCTTGTTTAAAATTATTATGGGCTTGGTAGAGGCAGACAAGGGTAAGGTTATCATTGGAGATACGGTGCGCATCAGCTACGTAGACCAAAGCCACAAGGATATCGAGGCCGATAAATCGGTGTTTGAAGTCGTGGCGCGCGGAGCCGAACTCATTGAAATGGGCGGCAGGCAAATGAACGCAAGGGCATTCCTCTCACGCTTCAACTTCAACGGAGCCGACCAAGGCAAAAAATGTGGAGTGTTGTCAGGAGGAGAGCGCAACCGATTGCACCTGGCCATGGCACTTAAAGCAGAAGGCAATGTGCTGCTCTTGGACGAACCCACCAACGATATAGACGTAAATACCCTGAGGGCACTCGAAGAGGGCCTTGAAAGCTTTGCAGGTTGCGCAGTAATCATATCACACGACCGTTGGTTTCTCGATCGGGTGTGTACACACATACTTGCTTTTGAAGGAGATTCGCAAGTGTTATACTTCGAAGGGGGATACTCCGACTATGAAGAAAATAAAAAGAAGCGATTGGGCGATGTGCAACCAAAACGTTTGCGCTATAAAAAACTTACCGTAAGCTGAACCCATGAGCCAAGAACACCGGGAAAATCAACCCCGGGTGCTGTTGGTTGAGGATGAAGAACACCTGCTCGAAACCATCACCCTAAACCTGGAGCTCGAGGGCATGGAAGTGATCCGTGCAGTTGAAGGGAAACAGGCCCTGAAGTACTTTCACAGCGCCCGATACGATCTCATCATACTGGATGTGATGCTCCCAGAAATAGATGGTTTCACCCTGTGCCGAACGATGCGCAAAGAAAACCCTTTGGTGCCCATACTCATGCTCACAGCCAAGGGAAGCAACCAAGATCGAGTGGAAGGCTTGAAACTGGGCGCAGATGATTACCTAACAAAACCATTTCACTTGGAAGAATTCCTGCTCAGGGTTCACGGACTCATACGGCGGGGACGGCAGCAAAGTCCGAGCCCGTCTATAGAGCAATACCGATTCGGCCCAAACCAAGTCGATTTCCGATCCTACCGCGTAATCTGCGCAGATGGAACCGAACAAACGCTTACAAAAAAGGAAGTGCAGCTTCTGAAGCTCCTCATTGAAATGGAAAGCCAAGTGGTGTCACGCGATGCCATTTTGGAATTGGTCTGGGGCTACGAAATATACCCCACCGCCCGCACCATCGACAACTTCATTTTAAATTTTAGAAAGTACTTTGAGCCCAATCCCAAGCAACCCATCTATTTTCACTCCATTCGTGGAGTGGGATACAAGTTTGTAAAGAACGGAGGCATTTGAGTTTCTCTCTACACGAGGCTGGCATGGGTAATTTTGTGTATTTTGCGCGATTGAATATGGCGAGAAGTCTTATCTTCCTGATTCTGTGGTGCTTACCTTTTATAGGGCTTGCTCAAACCCCAACCGTGCAGGTTTGGATGCAGGGTGCGGGGTACCGCGATTCTTCGTTTTATGACATTCTTCCTCTTTCCGGGGGGGATTGTTGGGTTGCCGGCAAATACGGCATTCTCAAAAAGGTAACGCCAGATGGGAAAATAGACAATGTGCCCTACCCCACGCTCGGCTTAGACATTTACCGCCTAGGTGCGTTCGACGAAGATCACCTCATTGCGTGCGCAGACAAAGGGGTCGTTTATCTCCATCAACCTTCCACAAAAAACTGGAATACCGTTAAAGTTAAGGGTTATGAAAAGTCTTGTTTTTACAGCCTAAAAGTGGTAAACAAAAGCACGGCTTTCTTGTGCGGTGGCAACAGCAAAATTGCACATTCCCAAAAAGCAATTCCACGGGGCTTTATTCTAAAATCGGAAGACGGCGGGCTTACATGGAAAGAGGTTTACAGGAATGTGGGACAGATGGTTTGGGATGTGGCTTGGGATTCGGAAAGAAATTCATGCACCGCACTGGTTTACAGTCCAAACAAAACCAGGCTCTACCGCTCCGATGCCCAAGGAGAAAATTGGAAAAATGAAAAAAAACTCGGGCAAGGTATTTTTTACCAAGCCGGGTGGAACAACGGCCAACTTGCCTGTACGGGCGGAACATTAAAAGGCGATGGGCGTATTTTCGAGGAAGGTCACGATGAGATTTTCAGAAAAGTTGGGTTGATATGGAGTGCAAAAAAAAATGGGGCTAAAGAGGTCTTTACTGGCAGTAGGTCCACGCTCCTCTTGAGGGAAGGTTCCAACCAGCCCCTTCAAGTTTTTTCCACCGGACTTACCAAACAATACAACCTATACCGAGCTCATTTTCTAAGCGACTCTAAGGTTTTGGTTGTGGGCAGCGGAAAAACGATGCTGCTGCTCGAATGGCCCTATCCGGCGGAAGCCCGCCAAAAGCCATAGCTTTAAGGCTCTCTTGCCAAAAGCTCGGCATACAATGCCGTTGTTAGGCTGGAGGATCGAAAAAAAAGACAGTTTCTTACTACCGTTCCTCCACTGAAAAAAACACCGCCGGGCAAATACGCTTCCTCTCCATTCGAAACTACCTGAGTTTCTAGAAAAGCTTTGGCCTTGGATAAGGCTTTTTTAGCCTGCTCATCCTCTTTCCCCAAAATGGAAAGAGCCAGAGCAGCATAAAGGGTGTTTTGTATGCGATCTCCTTTTAGAATACGATGCCTGCCTTTATAAGATCCATCAGGTCTTTGGGTACGCAGCAAATGCTTCAATGCCGTATGCCTAGCCTCATTGAGCTCCGGGTTTCCAGCATCCCAAGCCCGAGCAATGGCCAAATGAAAAGTATACCGATTGGGATAATACGTTCCTCCTCTTGACCAACGTCCGGTTCGCGCTTTTTTATTGATTAAACGTATAGCACCCGCTCTCGGGCAAATGGAATCCGGTACTCCAGCTTTTCCCAGGTATGTAAGTACATTACAATTAACCACTCCATCGAATTCATTTGCTCCATAAGGAATGTACTCTCTTTTGCCATCTGGATAACACGAACTCCACGGTGCAAAAAACCAGATGTTTGCCCATAAAGTTTTATATATACTCCAACCACCAGGATATTGGTGCTCATCTGACAGCCAGGTTAAGAATGCGCCTCTCCCATAAGACAGATCAAATGAGTAATTGTACCAGTGGAAGTTTTTTCGATTCTCATCTGTATAGCAGCTCATGGGTATTTGCGCAGGGGGCTTTGCTCCATGCCACCACTCCGCGAGCAGCCCGGTAGAAGTATCATCAGCATCTGGAGCCACATTGGCTGCATGATTGATGAACGGTTTTTTTAAGGGGAAGCAGGTAGGTCTTATTACCGAGTCGGGAGGGCTCTTGCCCCATCCGGGATTGGGCTTCAGATGCTTCCAAAAATAATACCGCCCGTTCCGTTTATAGGTGAGCAACTCCCGATAGGAATCATCCATCATCTTCTTCACAAAGGCCTCCACCTCGTTCCTCTGAACTACCTCGCAAAGAGCATTGTGAACGGCAATGGTTGTAAACGCGTTCGAATCTCGAAACCTACCCTTCTTGCCCAACATAACAAAGGCAAATTTTAATTCCATAGAACCGGGCCATTCCCCCTGAAAAGCAGTATCGGCAACAGATTGGGTAACCTGCTGGTGATAAAGGTAGGTCAGCAAGGAACTCAACCTTGCAGAGGGCTTAGCAAGCACCTGAGCACCCAAAGGTCTGCTGCTCGCAAACACCAAGATGATCAGCCAAAGAATAAGACCCGCTCGTTTTAGTATCATTGCAACAAAGGTAATCAAGCCAATGTCGCACTCCCACAAGGTATTGATCGCAGCACTGCATTGGGGCATTGGCCATGCCAGCAGGTGCATTCCCATTGCCAGAGCGTTCGAGGAGCTTGGCTGGGAGGTGACGGTGGCTTCGGATGGAGCTGCATTGGACCTTTTGCGGATTTCTCTACCGCATTTGGAGGCCTTAGAGATGCCGGGGCTGGAGGTATCGTATTCGCCAGAACCCTTTTCAAGTCTGGGGCATTTGAGTTTGGT
This sequence comes from Flavobacteriales bacterium, assembly GCA_040374085.1. Classification (GTDB taxonomy): domain Bacteria; phylum Bacteroidota; class Bacteroidia; order UBA4408; family UBA4408; genus JBEIVB01. The sequence continues at coordinate 50,112 of JBEIVB010000001.1, forward strand.
TCCGCGACTCATTCGTCACATCAACAAAGACCAAAAATGGCTTAAGAGCCTAACTCAAACGAATAACTTTGATTTAATCATCAGCGACCACAGGCTGGGGATTTGGCACCCACGTATTCCTAGCATTTTGGTCGCACACCAGCTCAGCATTCCCTTTCCCGTTGGCCTTCAGTTCCTCAATCGCTTTCACCATCGATTACTGAAGCCTTTTAAAGAAGTGTGGATTCCAGATGCGCCTAATGGAACCCTCTCCGGATCGCTTTCCGCATGGCCATCAAGCCCTTATCGAGCTTGGAATATGGGTCTACTTTCCCGCTTTTTTCCTGAACCTGCGCCTGCCACTTCTCCTTCCGAGGATTACATACTCGGAATGGCGTCCGGTCCTCCACCTCAACGCGAGTTTTTCATCGATTGCTTGTTAAGTTGGGCGCCCAAAATGCCTCTTCCTTTGGTGTTGATTGAAGGTTCGCCGGGCCAATTACATGAACATTATCAGGGAACCGTTCGATGTTTCAATCACCTCCCCACCGATGAACTAGCGCAATTTATAAGAGGAGCTTCATTTGTTGTTGCACGTTCGGGCTATTCGACCCTAATGGATCTTGCCGCCTTTCAAAAACCTGCCTTGCTGGTGCCAACACCGGGCCAATGGGAACAAGAATACTTGGCAAAGTACCTGAGTGCACAATATGGGTTCAGCACCGCAACGCAAAACCCCGGTCAAACTCCAAACTTCAACAATATAAAAAGCAACTGGCCTAAAAACTTAGCTTTCTTTACAAAAGAGACCCTGGAATTGAAACTAAGCTAAAAGCGATAAGCGCATCAGGGTTCGTACTTGTAACCTATGCCCTTTATGGTTTTAATGTAGTTTTCTCCCAGCTTTTCACGCAATTTTCGGACGTGCACGTCTATGGTGCGATCTCCTACTACCACGTCTTCTCCCCAAACCTTGTTGAGGATGGTAAGTCGGGTAAACACATGACCGGGTTTCGACATCAACAAATCGATCAATTCGAACTCTTTTTTGGGCAGCTGCAGAGGCTGGCCATCCTTAAACACCACAAACTTGGCCCGATCGGCACGCAATCCCTCATTGCTTGGCATTTCCTCTTGGCTATCCAACCGTCTCAACAAGGCCTGCAGTCGACTGATGAGAACCCTTGGCTTGATGGGCTTCGTAATGTAATCGTCGCCTCCCGATTCGAACCCGCTGATCTGCGAATAATCCTCGCCCCTGGCGGTGAGAAAGGCAATGATAACTTTGTTGTTTCTTAACCCAACTCTAATTTCACGGGTCGTTTCCATGCCGTCCATTTCAGGCATCATCACGTCCATAAGAATCAAATGGGGATTCCAAGATCGGGTTAGAGTAATCGCCAATTTGCCATTTTCGGCGGTCTCCACTTGATACCCCTCTTTACGTAGGTTGTGCTCCAAAATTTCACGAATGTCTTCCTCATCGTCAACAATTAGGATTCGGATGTCGGCTGGATTCATGGAGTGGGATATTTTTGCACGAAGGTATTCGCCTTAAACCATTTCTGATTGAAACGCACCGTTAAGAATTCGTTATTACCGCTGTTGAGGCTCTGGTTGCTTTGCCTGATGGGCGCTCAACCCCAAACGTTAAGGGCCCAGGACGATTGGGCCTGGTGGAAAAACCGTCACCGTTGGCCGGGTGATCGTTCCCCGCTCGAGTACATTGTTCGTGCACCGGGTCGTATGGGCCCCAACGCCTTGCCCATACCAGGCATTCCCGATCCGAGTATTGGATACCGCACCCGGTGCTGGCTTGCCGGAAACTGGGCGGGAGGAAGAGGCGACCAGACCCTAAATCCAGAGATTGGCATTTATTTTCCTTTACTCAAAAACCGTTTGGCTCTGGAAGCCCGCACCAATGGGTTCGAATACTACCGAATGAGCGCCGAAACGAGGGATTTCAGAATGGCCAAAGACAGCATAGGCGAGGGATTTTCGAAATCTGAAACTTACCTAACCATCCTTGCACGGCTTTGGTCGGAATCCAATGCCAGACCGGCTTGCTCAATAACCTTCTCTGTAAAACCAACTACAGGAAAAAACCTGGAAAACGCCCGTCACATTAATGCACCGGCCTATTCATTTGCATGGTGCAGCGGTGGAAAATTGGACTGGTTGGGATTTTCAGGATGGTCGTACCGCGCTCAAATCGGGGGTATGATTTGGCAAAAAGGAGATGATGCACAAAACGATGCATGGATTTATGGCTTGGGTGTTTCCCGGCATTGGGTCAATCTTACCGCTTCCATGTTTTGGCTCGGAATGCAGGGTTATACCGGGTTAGGCGACCGGCCTCAGGTGCTCCGCGGAACAATCAACTATGGTTGGAAAAAATGGGAGTTGGAAACCGGTTGCCAATATGCACTCCGCGATTTTGTACCCTGGTTTGCCCAAGCAAAACTCATTTGGAAATGGGATTGGGCTGATAGAACCAATTCCTATTAAAAATAAAAAAGGCCATCATCTGGTGATGATGGCCTTTTTGTTTTCTAAAATGAAATCAGAGAAGATCTACAATGTCCATCTTAAGAACGCGTGCAATCCGCTTTGCAGTAGAAATGCGCATGTCAACTTCCTTGGTTTCGTAGCGCTGGTAGGCCGCTTGGCTGATGCCGAGCTTTTTGCCAACTGCTTCCTGCGAAAGGCCCATTTCTATCCTTCGCTTGTAGATTTTTTTGAATGGTTTCATGTGATGAGGTTGTTTTTTGTTGTCGCAAAGAAAAAAAACATTTGTTATACTCAAACAACATATTTTTTAATAGACGAAAAATAGATATTAGACTATGGTTTTTAATAATTCGTCGACGATTTAATACCAATTACACAAAAACAAAATCTTACTAATAACAACATGAAAGCAAAGTCGGAACCAATAACTTATATATGCAGACTGATGCTTTCCAATGAGGTCTCCAATAAACTATAAATATTTAAAAATCAACAAGTTAATAGTTAGTCACAAAGAAAAAAAAACCAGAAATAGTCCATCTTTTGGTTTTATGTAAGAATAAAAGCAATGCAATAAGAAAAGCCCAAGGGCCCTACAAGTGCTTATAAAAGGAAAAGCCCCTCCGACAAGAGGGGCTTTTGAAGTAGCGGGGACGGGAATTGAACCCGTGACCTCAGGGTTATGAATCCTGCGCTCTAACCACCTGAGCTACCCCGCCAAAAGGCGCGCAAATATAGAAGTTTTTTTTCCGCTTAATCACCCAGAATCGCAACCTGCTCCAACTCTCCTTCTATCCACCATCCTCTATACATCCCAGGAGTGTTGAATACCATTATGGGAGGCCCCTCCTTCCCAATCGAAATCAGGCCCCCTTCACCTCCTTGCGCCTTCAACACCTTCATTACCACATCATGAGAAGCGGTTTCGACATCCACTCCGGCCAATCGAACGCGCGCCGCAACCTCGTGTGCAACCACATTTCGGAGAAAAAACTCCCCGTGCCCTGTGCAGCTTACGGCTACCCAATCGTCGGCAAAAGTTCCGGCTCCAACAACCGGGGTATCTCCTACCCTGCCGTAGCGCTTGTTGGTCATTCCTCCCGTAGAAGTGGCCGCAGCTAAGTTTCCGCTCGCATCGCGGGCAACAGCACCTACCGTGCCGAACTTCTTTTCAGAGGTATGATCGAGTTGAACCCGATCCAAAACCAGGGCCTCCTGCCATTGACGAAAACGATACGGCTCAAAAAAGTAGTCCCGGTCCACAAACGTAAACCCTCTTTGGTCAGCAAAATTTTCGGCCCCTGAACCGCAAAGCAAAACATGCTCACTGTGCTCCAAGACTTCCTTGGCCAACAATACAGGATTCGCAATCCTTGAAACACCCGCTACAGCGCCAGCACGCCCCATAGCACCGTCCATCAAGCTGGCATCCAGCTCGTGACCTCCTTCATGCGTAAGAACTGCGCCCCGACCGGCATTAAACATAGGAGAATCCTCCAGTACACGAACAGCCTCTACCACTGCATCCAGAGCATTTCCTCCATTCGTTAACACCCTCTTGCCAGCCTTTAGGGCAATGGAAAGAGCCTCCTCATAATAAGCTGCACGCTCTTGAGTAAGCTCTGACCTTAAAATTGTTCCGGCTCCACCATGGATGGCCAGAGCAGGAGTTGTTTCAGATTTGTTTTTCATTTCGTGGACAAAGGGACAAAACACCCAACAGAAAAAAAAATTAAGTCAAAAACGAAACTTGAAAAAGTTTTCAACTATATTTGCGTCATCAATCGCGAAACAAAATGAAGGAAACCGACAACAACCGACTCAAAGCTTTCCGGCAATCAACCGGCCTGCAACAAGGTGAATTTGCACAACGGTTAGGACTGAAGCAGGGCTCTTACAGTGACATTGAGCGAGGGCGTAATGCCATCTCTTACCCTGTGCTGAAAAAGGCTATGCTGGAATTTGATTTGAATCCGAGTTGGCTCATTTCCGGAATCGGCGGCATGACGGTGGCAGAAGATGAAGCCCTCGAAGCTGCAAACAGAAAGCACTCAGAGATTAAGGACCCGGAAGACAACATCATTTTGGTGGAGCAGAAAGCTGCTGCAGGCTACCTTCAGGGCATTCAGCAAGACGTTGCATACGCATCTAAGCTTCCAAGTTTTCGACTCCCCGGTTTTTATGGCATTTCGTACCGTGCGTTTGAAGTAACCGGTTACTCCATGCTACCGAGCTTAAATCCCAAAGACATTCTGGTTTGCAAGCGTTTGGAAAGCCCGGCAGATATCAAACGCGAGAAGGTATACGTGGTGGTTATGCAAGATGGGTCGATTGTTGCCAAACGCCTTCAGTACCATAAGCGCGACCACTACTTCACCGCCATTTCAGACAATGCGGAGGAATATCCTGCGTATGATTTCACAATTCAAGAGGTATTTGAAATCTGGCAGGCCGAAGCGCGCATCACCAACAAGCTCGAGACGGACGATCAACCTCAGGCCAAACTTGGTGAGCTTGAAGCACGTTTGCTCAAGCTCGAGAAAATGCTCAGACTCAACGGCATCAATAAATTGTAGCATTGTGCTGGTTTGAGTAAATTCGCGGTTCTTTTTCGGAACCATGAGCGAATTCATACATTCCAGCAAAGCACCGGAGCCCGTTGGGCTTTATCCCCATGCGCGAAGAGTTGGAAATTTACTTTTTCTATCCGGCGTGGGGCCACGGGAGCGGGGCACAAAAAAAATACCCGGTGTAGAGCTGGATGAGCAAGGCAACATTGCGTCTTACGACATCGAAATCCAGTGCCGCAGCGTGTTCCAAAACATCCGCTACATTCTGGAAGACTCGGGAAGTCGTTGGGAAGACATCGTAGACGTAACGGTATTCCTTACCAACATGAAAGACGACTTTCCGATTTACAATCGGGTATATGCCGAGTACTTTAAAGACAACCAGCCTTGTCGAACTACCCTCGAAATCAACTGCCTGCCAACCCCCATTGCCATTGAACTAAAGGTAATTGCCCACATTCAAAATCCATTGACCGACTCGGCATCCCATACATGAAGCAATTTCCTGAATACAAATCACTGGACCTGGTAAAAATTGCCGAAGAGACCCTTCATTTTTGGAAAACCAATCGGATTTTTCAAGCCAGCATAGACAATCGCAAAGAAGCACAACCCTTTGTGTTTTACGAAGGACCACCCTCTGCGAATGGATTGCCGGGCATTCACCATGTGATGGCCCGAACCATAAAAGACATCTTCTGCCGCTACCAAACCCAACAAGGAAAGCAGGTGCAACGAAAAGCTGGCTGGGATACTCATGGATTGCCTGTTGAACTGGGCGTAGAAAAGGCATTGGGCATCACCAAGGACGACATAGGGAAATCCATTTCCATTGCCGAATACAACGCGGCTTGCAAGAAAGATGTCATGAAATATACCGACATCTGGAACCGGCTCACCGAACAAATGGGGTACTGGGTAGACATGGATCACCCATATGTAACCTACGACCGGAACTACATGGAGAGTGTATGGTGGTTATTGAAAAGGTTATATGAAAAAGAACTTTTATACAAGGGATACTCCATTCAACCCTACTCACCTGCAGCCGGAACCGGACTCTCCTCACATGAGTTGAATCAACCCGGATGCTACCGAATGGTTAAAGACCAATCAGCAGTGGTTATGTTTCGCTTGCAGGAGCAGAGTCAGGCAAAGCTTAGCCAATCCCTCGGGAGTTCCCTGCCTCATCCTACCTACATTCTGGCTTGGACCACCACCCCATGGACGCTGCCCTCCAACACCGGCTTAGCGGTTGGCCCTTCCATTTCCTATGACCTGATTGAAACCCGGCATCCATTTTTTTATGAACCCATAATTCTGGTGGTTGCTACTGCCCTTACCGAGCGTTTTTTTTCGGCCAAGAATGCAGAATTGCCATGGGATTCATTCGAACCCGGACAAAAGGCCATCCCTTTCAGAAAACTCGCTACTTTAAAGGGAGAGGAGCTTATTGGATTACGCTACGAACAACTTTTGCCCTATACTCAACCCAAAAATGGGGATCCCTTTCGAGTGGTTGGAGCCGATTTCGTAACCACCGAGGATGGCACAGGCATTGTTCACCTTGCCCCTAGTTTTGGCGCCGACGATTTCAGAGTTGGCCAGCTGCAAAACTTGGGAAGTCTTACCTTGGTTGATCGTCAAGGTAGGTTTACTGAAGAAATCGAGGACCCTGTATTTCCATTAAAAGGACGTTATGTAAAAGATGCCTACTTAACCGATGCAGAAAAAGCAACGGACTTTGAGATTCAAAAAAATCAGTTATCGGGGGTTATCCGTGATTTAAAACAGCACCTCAGCGCAGATGAACTTTTAGTTATAAAACTTCAGCAGGAAGGTAAGCTTTTCCGGAAGGAAAAATACGAGCACAGCTACCCGCATTGTTGGAGAACCGATAAGCCTGTTTTATACTATCCATTGGATTCTTGGTTTGTGCGCACCACTGCGGTAAAAGAGCGCATGGTGGAACTGAATAAAACGATACAATGGAAGCCCGAATCAACGGGAACAGGGAGGTTCGGCAACTGGTTGGAAAACTTGGTTGACTGGAATCTTTCACGCTCTCGTTATTGGGGAATTCCGCTGCCCATTTGGCGCACGGAAGATGGAAAAGAAGAACGCTGTATTGGTTCGGTTGAGGAATTGCGTCAGGCCTTGGCCGAAGCCCGCGCAGCCGGAATTTCTACTCCCGATGATGTTTCAGATTTACATCGACCGTTCGTTGACGATCTCGTTTTGGTTTCTCCTACTGGGAAACCCATGAAGCGTGAACTCGACCTGATTGATGTGTGGTTCGATAGCGGGGCTATGCCCTATGCTCAGTGGCATTATCCTTTTGAACATGCAGAAGAAGTTGAAAATGGAAATGTTTTTCCTGCGGACTTCATCGCAGAAGGAGTAGATCAAACACGAGGTTGGTTTTTCACCCTGCACGCCATTGCCACCATGGTTTTCGATCAAGTTGCATTCAAGCGTGTGGTTTCCAACGGATTGGTCCTAGACAAGTTTGGAAACAAAATGAGCAAGCGGCTGGGCAATGCTGTTGACCCCTTTGCAACGCTTGAGCGGTACGGACCGGATGCAACCCGCTGGTATATGATTACCAACGCATCCCCGTGGGACAATTTGAAATTCGATGAGCAAGGCATCGTGGAGTCTCAGCGCGGATTCTTTGGCACGTTGCACAACACCTACGCTTTTTTTGCCCTGTATGCCAACATCGATGGGTTCACGCACAAAGAGGCCTCCATTGGAGTATATGAACGTCCGGAACTCGACCAATGGATACTCAGTGAACTCAACAGCCTCATCCTCCGGGTTACGGATGCATACAACCAATATGAGCCCACCCGTGCCGGGAGAGAGATGAATCATTTTGTGGATCATTACCTGAGCAATTGGTACGTGCGCCAATCCAGGCGAAGGTTTTGGAAAGGGGAATACACCTCTGATAAAGTTGCAGCATATCAAACGCTTTATACTTGTTTAACTGTCTTGGCCAAAATGATGGCGCCCATTGCCCCATTCTATGCTGAGCGCCTTTACGGGGACTTGAATCGGGTTTGCGGGTTGGAAGCGCCTGTTTCGGTGCACCTTACCGACTTTCCGATTACCGATACCCACCTTGTTCAACCCAATTTGGAGCGCAAAATGGAATTGGCGCAGAATGTGTGCTCATTGGTATTTTCCATCCGAAAAAAAGAAAACATACGGGTTCGTCAGCCTCTTAATGTGTTGCGCATCCCTATCATACATGGCACCTTCCAATCCGATCTTGAAGCCATGCGCGACATCATTTGTTCGGAAGTTAATGTGAAGCAACTCGACCTAGTTTCGCCCGATCAGGTTCAACTGGTAAAGAACTTAAAATTGAATTTCAGGACCCTTGGCAAGCGCTATGGATCTGCCATGAAGGCAATTCAAAACTATGCACTTACCCACTCTGATCTCATTATTCAGGCACTGGAAACAGAGGGTGTTTTTCGTACGGTTTTGGAAAACGAGGAGGTGGAAATACAACCTTCGGATGCCGAAATCCTTCCAGTTGATTTACCCGGGTGGAAGGTGGCCAACCATGGCTCTCTCACCGTTGCCTTGGACGTTAGCATTTCAGACGATTTAAGGGCTGAGGGACTGGCCCGGGAGTTGGTCAACCGCATTCAAAAACTCAGGAAAGACAAAGGTTTTGCGGTAACTGACCGCATCAAAGTGGGGATAGAAACAGCTCCATGGGTAAAAAAGGCCCTCGAAGCCAATTTGGATTATATTAGCGCAGAAATTTTGGCCGACCACCTTACTCTTGGTGTTCAGGAAAATCAAACTGAAAAATGTGTTGAAGTTGAACTGGAAGAGGGCCTAACTGCTCTCGTGTCGGTCGAAAAATAAAAGAAAAGTGATATGGCAAAAAAAGCTGAAATTAAAAAGAAGCCGTTAAAAGCATCTGGAAAGAAAGATGTGAAAACCCCGGCTAAAAAAGCCGCTGCAGCACCTGCAAAAAAAGCAGCTCCGGCAAAGGGTAAACCCGCCACAAAGGCTGCTTCGGTAAAAGCGAAGGCAACCGTAAAAAAGTCAACTCCCTCAAAGGCCGTTGCTCCTCCAAAAACAAAAGCTGTGGCAAAAGCCCCTGCAGCAAAGGCAAAAGCTGTGGTAAAAGCCCCTGCAGCAAAGGCAAAAGCACTTGCCAAAGCGAAACCGGTAACTGCAAAAACCACTCCGACCAAAGCAATTTCTGCAAAAGGCAAAGCCCCAGCGAAGTCTGCTCCGGCTAAAGGAACATCTTCTAAAGCCAAGAGTCCGCTGAAGGCTGCCCCACCGAAGACCGGCCCTTCTAAAGGAAAAGCCACCGTAAAGGCTGCTCCGAGCAAAACATCACCTTCCAAAGTAAAACCCAACGAGAAAAAAAGCGTCGCAAGTTCTGCAACTCCAAGCAGCAAAAGCCAAATTAAGGTAGCACCTGCTGTGGTAAAGCCCTCGAATAAAGTTTCAGCATCAAAAGAGAATACAACTAAAAAACCTGCGTCTTTACCCACCAAGCCTGTTGCCAAAACGGGTTCTCAGGGCCAGAAGGCAGACAAAGCAGTTGGGTCCAAGAAACCGACACCTGCTGCGGAGAAAGCTGCGCCAATCAAAGCTGCAAGCGCACCCAAACAACCTGCAAAACCCTCAAAAGGCGCCACCTCCGGAACTTCGGTCAAGCCCGGGAAAGAGGCCGCACCAGGTACTCCCAAAACAAAGAAAACCGATGCTGCAGATGGAGAAGAACCGGTGGTTTTAGAGAATCTAGCATTCTTGGAGGAAGTATTGCCGCCTGAACCAAAAAAGCGAGGTAGAGAAAAATCGAAAAAATCAGGTGATGTGGTCATCAATCGAAATCCGGAAGTCATTCGGAAGGAAATTGAAGCCGCCAAGCAAATCAACTTTCATCTACCCAGCAATCTTCCACCGGCACCTCCGAAAGCAAAACCGAACCTGCAACCTCTTGAGCGGACCAAGTTCAGCGAAATAGAACTGAAAGAGTTCAGAGATCTCATCAACAAAAAGCTGGCTGAAGCTCGTAATGATTATGAGCTGTTAAAGGACACGCTATCGCACCGTGACAACAATGGTACCGATGATACCTCGCCTACATTTAAGTTATTGGAAGATGGTTCGGAGGTTCTCTCAAAAGAAGAAACCACCCAATTGGCCATGAGGCAACAAAAGTTCATCCAGAGCTTAGAAAATGCCCTGCTCCGCATCGAGAATAAAACTTACGGAATCTGCAGGGCAACCGGCCAAATGATTTCTAAAGAAAGGCTACGTTCGGTTCCACATGCTACCCTCAGTATCGAGGCCAAACGAATGCAACAAGATTAACCATTGTTCCACATCAACCCTTAAAGCGATTAAGCAATTAATCGCTTTTTTTTTATGAAAAGAAACATCCTCATCATTGTGATCTTGCTGTGTGTCGATCAGGCGCTTAAGCTCTACATAAAAACACATTTTATGTTAGGAGAACAAACTGCCGTTTTCGGCAATTGGTTCTACTTGCATTTCACTGAGAACAACGGAATGGCCTTCGGCATGGAACTGGAGGGAACCGCAGGCAAGCTCCTCCTCTCCACCTTCCGCATCCTGGCCATTGTTGGTCTCGGCTATTACCTCTACCACTTGGTTCAAAAGAATGCAAGCCGCCTTCACCAAACATCAGTTGCGTTGGTATTTGCCGGAGCTCTGGGCAACATCCTCGACAGCACTTTTTATGGCTGGATGTTTTCCGACAGTTATGGGAAAGTGGCGCAACTGTTTCCAGAACAAGGATACGCCCCCATGCTGTTTGGAAAAGTGGTAGACATGCTCTATTTCCCTATGTGGCAAGGGGTTTTCCCAAGTTGGTTTCCCATTTGGGGTGGAGAACCTTTTGAGTTTTTTCGACCGGTTTTCAACATTGCAGACACCTGCATCTCCACCGGAGTAGGCCTAATGGTGGTGTTTCAAAACCGGTTTTTCGGCGAAACAAAAACCACAGATCCTACTTCAAAAGAAACCAACAAAATTCAATAAGTCAAAACTTATTGAACCATAACCTTACGAACAACGGATCCGGTTGGAGTATACAACCGAACAAAATACATGCCGGGCACCAAACCTTCTCCAAGATGATTTAAGGTGTGTCGGCCGGGAGACAAGCGGCCCAAATCGCGATGTTCAACTTGTTCACCCAATGCATTCAATACGCTCAAATTGGCCTGATGAGATTCTTCAAGCGAAAAAGTAAAATCAAACGCGTCCTGAGCAGGATTTGGAAATGCCAATGCATCTGAAACACCACTCAACGTTTCCCAACCGGTTGTGGCACTGCTGATGTTTATATCATCCAAATAAAGGTTGTTTCCATCCCCGGAGGTAAATACAAACTTGAGGCGGAAATTCGCAGAGGTATTTGGGGTTAGGTTGATGCTGCGCGAGGCCCAAGCGGTTGCACTGGGCGTAAAAGCACTATTAACAGCGGTTGTGGTTGCCAATGTGGTTCCGGTAGCAGTGGAGCGAATGGCCCAAGTCCGTCCGCAATTCTGAGATACTAAAACCTGAAGACGATTGGATGAAGCAAGGCTCGTTGTCTTTTGTGCATAGGCAACCTTGTAGGTTAGGGTAGGCACCGAAATGGTGGTCAAATCAATGGTGGGGCCGATAAGCTCATCAACCTGCAAATCAGAACTGTTGAAGTTATCCATTTTAATACAAGCACTTCCACTGGCCGAGGCGTTGGTTACCCGCGAAAAGGTAGCGGTGCCTGATACGTTATTGAATACGGTCCAGTCGTTGGTAAACTGCGTTGCATTTTCAAATCCCTCCTGATAAACCGGGCCTGAATATTCTGCCGCTAAGGGCATTACAACAACCAAGGCGTTTCGGGTGATGGTGTTGTTCCCAGCAGCATTGCTGGCAGTAAGAGAAACATTATAGGTGCCAGGGGTAGAATAGGTTACCACCGGAGAGGCCGCCAAAGAGGTGGCAGGACTGCCTCCTTGAAAACTCCAACTGTAAGCGGTTGCATCACCTCCAAAACATGCTTGGGTAAAGGTTACGGTGCCTCCTGCACACAAATAGGTTGGTAGGTTGGGGGTAAAATCGGCGCGAGGAGAACAGGTGGTTGGAGGGGTTCCATCGGTACCAGTGGCAACTAGGTTGGCAGATGACCATAATGTACTCCTTCCACTTACACTGCTGTTCAAAGCAGCATTCATGCGTGTTGCTTGACCGGCTGAAAAAACGTTCTGACAGTTGCCGGTGGTGTAATCCATGTAGTTGGTAAACATCTCTCCGTTGGGTCCATTGTTGCAGGAAATTTTGGGAAATGTTGGACAATTGCTCTGGTTTGCAGCTTGTTGAGTTGGAGTATCGGATACGTTGTCGTTGCCACAGGTAGCATCACCCCAAATGTGTCTGAGATTGAGCCAGTGTCCAACTTCATGAGTTGCCGTCCTACCTGCATTGGAGGCATTTGAAGTTCCGATTACACCTACAAAATCGCCACGCAACACAATTCCATCGGTGGCAGAATTGCCTCCGGGAAATTGAGCAAATCCTATAACATAACCTGTACCACCCGTTGAGCTTTCTATGCTCTTTACTACCCAAATGTTTAAGTACTTGCTGGAGGGCCAGTAAATCAAACTTTTTACATTGTCACGGGCATTGTTGGTGAGGGGTGAATACAATCGGTTGATTCCATCTGTGCAATTGCCATTTGGATCTTTCTGCGCCAATCGAAACTCAATGTTGGCATCTGCTGCTATAGGTCTAAATGCTGCTGGAGTATTTCCGGTGTCGGCATTCAGCCTCCGAAAATCTTTGTTCAGAATTTCCAATTGGTTCAAGCATTGCTGACGCGAAATGTTCTCCGTGCCATACTCATGGATGATGTGGAACACTACCGGAATAATTTTGGGAACGCTAGATGAACTGCGCCCTTGCTGAAGCGATGCCGCTTGCGTTTCCATTTCCAGCGCTTGCTGGTTTGCCCTAAACTGAGGATCGCGCTCCAACATCTCCTGATATATGGTATGCGCAATACAAGGTTCCGTTTGTTGAGCATACGAAACCTGGAGGAAAATCAAAACAAAAGAAACCGTAAGAAGTAACTTGGAGGTTGTGTTGGACATGCGAAAAGGTTTGAATAACTAAATCGAGGTACGAAACTCAGAGTATAACCGTTAGACAACGATTTTGTTTAAGGCTTGAGACAAGTCATCAATAAGGTCTTCGGGATCTTCAACGCCAACCGAGAGACGCAAAAGAGAGTCCACAACACCAGCACGCTCACGCTCTGCCTTAGGAATAGAGGCATGGGTCATGGAGGCCGGATGTCCGATTAAACTTTCAACCCCACCCAGAGATTCTGCCAAGGAAAAAACGGTGCAAGATGAGGCCAAATGAAATGCATCTTCGAGTTTGTTGCCTTTCAGTGAAAATGAGATCATGCCTCCAAATCCGCGCATCTGTTTTTTGGCAATTTCATGGTTTGGATGGTCTTCAAAACCAGGCCAGTACACACGATCTACTTTAGAATGCTGCCGAAGAAAATGAGCAACAGCAGCTCCGTTGCTGCAATGACGCTCCATGCGCAGATGAAGAGTTTTAACGCCTCTTAGCACCAAGAAACTATCCATAGGCCCAGGCGTTGGTCCGCAGGAATTGGTTAGAAACGCCAATTGCTCATACCAAGCATCGTCGTTGAGGCAAAGGGCCCCCATCACCAAATCGGAATGTCCACCAAGGTATTTGGTTGCAGAATGCATCACCAAATCAGCACCCAAATCCAAAGGTGTCTGAAGGTAGGGCGAAGCAAAGGTATTATCAACGCAAAGTTTTAACCCCTTGGCTTTTGAAATAGCAGCCAATGCCGCTATGTCGATGATTTTTAAGGTTGGATTGGTAGGCGTTTCAGCCCAAATCAATCGAGTATTCTCGTTGAGGAAGGGTTCCACCGATCCCGCTTCCTGAAGCGGCACAAAGTGAAACTTGATGCCCATCGGTTCATACACTTTGGTGAAAAGACGGTAGGTGCCACCGTACAAATCATCTCCCGCAATTACCTCATCGCCGGGCCGCAGGGTTTTCATAACGGTATCGATCGCTCCCATGCCGCTGGAAAAACACAATGCATGACGCGCATTTTCAAGCGCTGCAAGATTTTGTTCCAAGGCAACACGGGTTGGATTTTTTCCCCGAGCGTATGCATATCCTTTATGACTTCCGGGCGAAGCCTGGACATAGGTTGAGGTTTGAAAAATGGGCGTCATAATGGCCCCCGTGGTTGGATCGGGCTCCTGCCCGGCATGAATGGCTTTGGTTCCGAAACGCATATCAAAGTTTGGTTTTTTCGTGATCAGCTAAAAACGTGGCCAATCCAGAATCGGTTAAGGGATGCTTCAACAATCCGGTAATCACATTGAGTGGACAGGTGGCCACATCGGCACCTGCCTCAGCGCATTGTATAAGATGCATAGTATGACGAATGCTTGCAGCCAACACCTGGGTCTCGAATCCGAAAGTGGTATATATGTCAACGATCTGGTGAATGAGCTCAACCCCATCGTAAGAAATATCATCCAAACGCCCTACAAAAGGAGAAACATAGGTGGCTCCCGCCTTAGCGGCAAGCAGTGCCTGTCCAGCAGAAAAAACAAGGGTACAGTTTGTCTTTATTCCTTTTGAAGAAAAATAACGAATGGCTTTTATTCCATCGCGAATCATCGGAATTTTAACCACAATGCGTGGATGAAGAGAGGCTAGATTTTCACCTTCCCGAACCATGCCGGCAAAATCGGTAGCAATTACTTCTGCACTAACGTCACCATCTACCAATTCGCAGATGTCAACATAATGCTTCAGCATGTTGTTGGTGCCTTTGATGCCTTCCTTGGCCATAAGAGAGGGGTTGGTGGTAACCCCGTCCAAAACACCCAGTTCTTGGGCCTCTTTTATCTGAGCCAGATTGGCGGTATCGATGAAGAATTTCATAGTGTGAAGTTGAGTGGCCGAAATAAGACAAAAAAGCCGAATCCTATGTAGGATCCGGCTATGATTTAGTAGACTTGATTTGTTGTTAACCCAGATAGGCCTTCAAGAGCTTGCTTCGGCTGGAGTGCTTAAGGCGCTTGATGGCTTTTTCCTTGATCTGACGAACACGCTCACGGGTTAGATCAAATTTATCGCCAATCTCCTCCAACGTGTATTCGTGGTTGTACCCAATACCGTAAAAAAGCTTTACCACATCGCGCTCCCGATCGGTAAGCGTGGCAAGAGACCGCTCTATTTCTTTTTGAAGCGATTCGTTGATGAGAGCATTGTCGGCACGAGGGGAATCGGTGTTTACCAAAACGTCCAAAAGGGTGTTCTCCTCACCTTGCACAAAAGGGGCATCCATTGAAATGTGCCTACCGGAAACTCGCAAGGTATCGGCCACTTTGTCTTCGGCAATATCCAGAATCTCAGCCAACTCCTCAGCAGATGGCGTACGCTCAAACTCCTGTTCGAGTTTGCTGAAGGCTTTGTTAATCTTGTTCAATGAACCAACCTGATTCAAGGGCAAACGAACAATGCGCGCCTGCTCAGCCAAGGCTTGAAGGATGCTTTGACGAATCCACCAAACGGCATAAGAAATGAATTTGAAACCGCGGGTTTCATCGAAACGCTTGGCAGCCTTGATTAGGCCTAGGTTCCCCTCGTTGATGAGGTCGGGAAGACTCAATCCCTGATTCTGATATTGCTTGGCAACGGAAACCACAAAGCGGAGGTTGGATTTGGTCAGCTTTTCCAATGCTGCCTGGTCGCCCTCACGAATCCGCTTTGCTAAAACCACCTCTTCTTCTGCACTGATCAATTCCTCGCGACCAATTTCCTGCAGGTACTTGTCCAAAGAAGCACTCTCGCGGTTGGTAATGGATTTGGTGATTTTTAGTTGTCTCATCCTTTACTTTTTTAGGTAGACCCTTATACGTTCAGATCCCGTATTTGGTTTCCGACTTTCCAATTTTTTTTTCAACCCATTGATTTTCAATGCAAAAAAAATGGGGGCCACACAGGACCCCCATATGTTGGGTGAGCTTTTGTTTACAAACCAAAACCGTAATACCCCCTCACCCCATTTTGATACACACCCTCCAACAACACGCCGCCTTTTTTGCCTTCCAGATAATTTACCAAATCATCTACAGAGTCAACCGGGCGTTTGTCAACGTGTGTAATGATAAAGCCTTCACGAATGCCGCTGCTCATCAATTTACCAGACTCCATGCGCACAACTTTTAAACCGTTGCCAATGCGCAACTTCCGCTTGTCTTCCGCGTTTACCGATTCAAAAGAAGCGCCTAAGGCAAGGTTGCTTTTTTCTGCAGCGCTCACATTTCGAATGATCTCCGTTTCGCCGTTTTTGTTGCGAAGGGTTACCTCAATTTCTTTGGCTTCGCCATTTCGCAGCACCTGAACCTGAATGCGATCTCCGGGTCTGTAGCGACTCACCTGCTCCTGCAGCTCTGGAGTGGTTTTTATCGGCGACTCACCGATTCGCGTAAGAACATCTCCCTCCCGAATTCCGGAACGCTCGGCCGCACCTCCGCTGGTTACGCCTGCAACGAAAACACCCTGAGTGGTTTTCAAACCTTTTTCCTCAGACAATTTGCTGTCGATGTCGCGAATGCTTACTCCAATAAATGCGCGTTGCACAGAACCAAACTCCTTAAGATCGCTCATCACCTTTCTTACAATGTTCACCGGAATGGCGAAAGAATAGCCTGTGTAGGATCCGGTGTTGGAGGCGATGGCAGAATTGATGCCCACCAGTTCACCATTCGTGTTTACAAGCGCACCACCACTGTTACCGGGATTTACAGCAGCATCGGTCTGGATGTAGGACTCTATGGAATATTTGCCGTTGGCGGGATCGTTGTCGAGCGCATTTATGTTCCGACCCTTTGCCGATACTATGCCGGCCGTGACTGTGGAGGTGAGGTTAAATGGGTTACCCACAGCCAGAACCCATTGCCCGACTTTAACTTCATCTGAGTTTCCAAAATGGATGAAAGGCAAACTTTTTTCATCGATTTTTAAAAGGGCCAGATCTGTGGTTGGATCTTTGCCAATGACATCCGCTGTGTAGGATTTGTTGTTGTTCAGAATCACCTCAATTTTATCTGCCTCCTGAATCACATGGTTGTTTGTGCAGATGTAGCCATCGTCTGAAATGATTACACCGCTGCCAGAACCCGCACTTGGTGGCGTCATAATCTGATAGCCTCCTCCTCCGAAAAAGAAGTTGCGGACCGGATCGGCAAAAGGATCGCGGGTGATGGTTTTACCGTTGGTTACAGTTTTAATGTGCACCACGGCATGAACAGTCAAATCGGCGGCTTTTGTAAAGTCAATGGCGTTCGAAGGTAAACCACCAGAGGTGAGTTTAACTGGTAACGGTTGCTCTGCAGAGAAAGGGCGCGCATCCGAGCTTTTTGTCCAGTGGCTGATGGCAGCTACGGTAATTCCTCCCAACAAGGAGGCAGCCAATAAATTCCCAAATCTATTCATGGTTGTTAACGGTTTAGGGTTGTTGGTCGAATGGCAAAAGTAAGACCAAAGCCTTGCAGTATTTCCTAAGAAATTGCAAAGTTCGGTTAAGGACTGTTAACCTCAAATCGCATACCTTAGTCCGGATTTTGTGACGTATGAGCGATCGAAAAGTTCGAATTCTATTTTTTGCCCTTGGCTTGTTTCTGGGGGTCATCCTTGGTGGATCTGTTGTGCGGGTTTATGCAGACAAGGTGATGGCAGAAAACACCATTTCCAAAAACTTCATGACACGCATGTTGGGAAAAGTACTGGGGCTGATTTACAGTCGAGAACGAAAAACGAGTGCACCGGAGCAAATGTCGAACCCAGGGGGGGGTACACCCGGAACCCCAACAGCGTCGGATTCCGTTTCTACGGAGGACGATGCAGGAGCTCAGGAGGCCTTGAATGCTGCTCCCACTGCAACCGTAGATTCCGTTACTGCCCAAAGTTCCAATCGCGGAGATGACAATATTGTTGTTTTAAAAGATCAGTTGGTATCTTCGGTTCAGGTGCCGGTGATTCAGGTATTGATGACAAGTAGAACGGGTGCAGACACGCTCAATAGAAAAGGTCAAACTCAAAAACTCATGCTCTCCGGCCCCAATCCATTCCACGTGGAATTCTGGCAGTCGCCATTGAATTATAAAGGATATCAACTGGGGAAAAACAAACTCATCCTTTACGGATTAAATGAAAGCGAGCAGTTGCACCTCTTCTCCTGGAATGGAGGGTTGTTCCTAAAAGTTCAAGAGCAATTTGTCCGACTGGATCGGAAAGGAGAGTTTAAATCTTTTGAGAAAATAACCGATCCCGCTTTGCTTGCACCACTTCAAGCAGCAGCCGCCCAGCAAAAGTAGAGCATGGCAAAGACATTGGACTTTTCTAAGTACCAAGGCACCGGCAATGATTTTGTTTTGTTGGACAACCGCAGCGGAAATGCAGAATTTCTGACTCCCCAACTGCGTGCGCTGCTCTGCCATCGAAAATTTGGCATAGGTGCAGATGGACTCATTTTTTTAGAGGAAAACGATCAAGGTTTATACATGCGTTATTTCAATTCCGATGGAAATACCGGAAGTCTCTGTGGTAACGGAAGCCGATGTTTCGTTCGATTTTGTATGGACTTGGGCATTTGGAGGGAGGAGGGCTTTTATGCCTACGATGGCCATCACAAGGCACGATTGATGAGCAAAGATCGAATAGCAATTGCCTTGTCGAATGTAAGCTTGCCGGAGGAGCATGGTCGAGACTGGTTTCTGAACACAGGCTCACCTCACGTTGTCCGTCAGGTTCAGGACCTGGAAGCGTTGAATGTTTATGCAGAGGGCACTCTAACCCGCCATGCAGGACGCTATCAGCCCGGAGGAACAAACGTAAATTTCATTGAGGAAAAACAAGGCCGCTTGCACATCCGAACTTTCGAGCGTGGCGTTGAAGACGAAACCCTTTCCTGCGGAACCGGTGCAGTGGCCTCTGCCTTGGTGTGGGCCAGCTTGAAAAAAACTGCCGGAAAACACCTTCAACTCCTCGAAACCCGTGGCGGCAGATTGGAAGTAGACTTTACTTTCGATGGCGCCAAATTTCATGACGTTTGGCTTATAGGCCCTGTAGTTCATGTTATGGACGGCAAGTGGATGCGTCCAGAATAGGTACCTGTATCGTTGGCAAAACCCAAATGGCCAGCGATGGTCCTAATAGCCTTGGGAGCCACAACAAAAAACAAGTAAAAAACTCGGTTCTACCGGTTCGATCTTCCTCAATGAACTGCTTTCTTGTGCCTTTGTTTAGTATCTTCATGCTCTACCCAACCACCACATGCCCGTAAAACCCAAACCCATAAAGAAGGATGTAACCTCTACCTTTTCCCTTTGGACCGATTACGATGTTTATTTGTTCAAAGCAGGAAAGCATCATCGTTTGTATGAGAAAATGGGGTGCCACCCGATTGACCATAATGGGGTAAAAGGGTGCTATTTTTCAGTTTGGGCACCCAATGCTGCATCCGTTCATTTGATCAGCGACTTCAATGGTTGGGATAAATCTGCGCATCCGCTTCAGACCCGATGGGACGAAAGTGGGATTTGGGAACTTTTCCTAGCCGGATTCCCTCAAGGCACTTCATATAAATTTTTTATTATAAATCGAGACAGTGGCATTGGACAAGAAAAATTTGACCCCTTTGCGCAGTTTGCTGAAGTTCCACCGCGCACCGCGAGCGTTAGCCATCGGTTTTCTCCAGATTGGAAGGATGCGGATTGGATGCGAAGTCGAGGCAATAAAGGATTATCTCAAGCATTCAGCATTTACGAGGTTCACCTGGGTTCTTGGCGGAGAGTGCCCGAAGAGGATAATCGGCCCCTCTCCTATCGTGAGTTGGCGGAGGTTTTGGTTCCATACGTGTCCGATTTGGGATTTACCCATGTAGAGTTTCTACCGGTAACCGAACATCCTTTTTATGGGTCATGGGGGTATCAATCAACGGGGTATTTCAGTCCAACCAGCCGTTATGGAACACCGGAAGATTTTGCACATCTGATTGATGCATTCCACCGGGCCGGAATTGGTGTAATTTTGGATTGGGTGCCCTCGCATTTTCCTTGCGACGCCTTTGCACTCGGGGATTTCGATGGCACACACTTATATGAACACGACGATCCTCGAAAAGGCTTTCACCCTGACTGGCGGAGCTACATTTTTAACTACGGTAGGTTTGAAGTGAGAAGTTTTCTGATCAGCTCAGCTATTTTCTGGCTCGATCAATTTCATGCAGATGGCATTCGTGTAGACGCTGTTGCCTCTATGTTGTACCTGGATTATTCTAGGAATGCAGGAGAATGGGTTCCAAATGAACATGGAGGCAATGAAAATTTGGAGGCAATTTCGTTTCTAAAAGAGCTAAACGAAGCTGTTTATATGAACTTCCCTGATGTGCACACCATAGCCGAAGAATCGACGGCTTGGCCGGGTGTGAGTAGGCCGACCTCAGCGGGAGGCTTGGGATTTGGCATGAAATGGATGATGGGTTGGATGCACGATACGCTGGCTTATTTTCAACGAGATCCGATTTACCGAAAACACCATCAAAACCAAATTACCTTCAGCATACACTATGCGTTTCATGAAAATTTTTGTCTTCCTCTTTCGCATGACGAAGTGGTGCACGGCAAAAAATCCTTGTTGAGCAAAATGCCCGGAGATTTATGGCAGCAATGCGCCAATCTTCGGCTGTTGTATGCCTATATGTTTACACACCCCGGCACAAAATTACTCTTTATGGGTGCTGAGTTCGGACAGTGGACAGAATGGAATCACGATCGAAGCTTAGATTGGCATCTCTTGCAAGAAGAGCCACACAAAGGCATCCATAAGACCATAAAAAAATTGAACGAAATTTATAAAAACAAAAGAGCGCTACATGAATGGAATTTTCAGCAAGAGGGTTTTGAATTCATCGATATTCAGGACGCGGAACAGTCGATCATTTCCTACATGAGGAAATCCTCAGAGGGGCAAACCCTAGTGGTTGTCTGCAATTTCACCCCTATACCAAGACCAGCCTATCGCGTTGGCGTGCCATTCGGAGGCACGTATCGATTGGTACTGAATACAGACTGGCAAGACCTTGGCGGCAGCGGTGCGGGGCAGCAAACAGACTGCGACAGTGAGTTGTTTGCATATCATGGTAGAAACCAATCGCTCCTGATTGATCTTCCACCCTTGGGCTGCTTGATTTTGGAAATCAGCTCGTTGGGGTAAGTCTCCTTAAAGAATGCGCTTTAGCAACCGAAGCTGATGGGAATAGCTGCGTGTCTCCTCGTTGTAAATACCCTGATGGTCGAGGCGATCGATGCGCACTTTGCCTGATGCGTGAATGATTTGCTGTTTAGGAAGCACCATTCCAACATGAATGATGTGCCCTTCCTCATTGTCAAAAAACGCCAAATCACCCGGATCCGCCTCTTCCACAAAACTTAAGGTTGTCCCTTGATCGGATTGTTGCGCTGCATCGCGCATTAAAAAAATCCCATGAAGCTTATATACCATTTGTACCAAACCTGAACAGTCGATTCCAAAAGGACTTTTGCCGCCCCATAAATAAGGGGCGTTCAGATAGGATAGTGAGGTGGCAACAAGACTTCTCCGTTGAGCAGGATCGGCTTGAAAAACCGCACCATCGTATTGGTAAGCATCATTTTCGATGTGGAAAATTTTTCCATCCCAAAATGGAAGAGATGAACCCAAAACCACTGGGATTGTTTCTCGTTTGGTTTGATTTTCCACCACCGAAACCAAATTATCGGTATACACGCGGGGCTGGTCGTTGATCCTATCAAAGGTCTTCTCCGAAATAAACTGAAACTGCTTAGAGCCAATCCAGCCCTCATATCCATCACAGGATAAGCGAATCTGAACCCATCGCTCGGTGCGCTCAAGCACTTGAAAAACATCACCGAAAAGGAGTTGGGTAACCATTTCGCTGCGATCGTTGGGCTCTTTTCGAACCGGAATGAGGGATAGTGGAGCGATACCAAACATTTAATGAGCAATCATCAAGCGTTTAACTTTGAATGGTGATTGGGCATCGGAAAATCCTGAAAGCTGAACCGAATAAAACCCAGGTTCCAGTTGAGCCACCGATACCTGCTCACCCGAATAAATACCTTGATGCAAAACCAATCTTCCAAGAGCATCAAAAATGCTGATCTGACAGGATCCAACAATGGGAATCACCAAGGTTACACCCTTGTTTGCAGGGTTTGGAAAAAGTTGCCAATCGGCTATTTCATCCTTCAAAATTCCGCTGGGCAAACCACCGGGACAGGACCCGACCCAAGGACGCATCATCCATGATCCTGAAAACTGAGTATTGAACCAACCCGACCCGGGCTGACGGAACCAATGCTTGAACTGATTGTTATGATTTCGGTCGAATCCAATGTTTAAAGGAAGAGAAGAACTGCAACGAACTCCAGCATAGTAGGTGCCCGAAGGTAAAACCAATGCATTGGGCAAAGCGTAACGGGTGAAACCGTTCACCCCATTTGCATAGGAAGGAAGAAAAAATCCTCCCGCAAAGAGGGAATCTCCGGGAAAATCGCCGACACCTTTTTTTCGAACCACCAATTCAAATGGAATTTCAGAAGCATCGTCCAACACGGGGTTAAAATAGATGCTGAGACCACGAAGTGTGTCCGACTGAAGCAAGGAAAACTCCGTTAACATTTGAGTGCCCGGGCTGTTTACAAAGCCATAAGCAGCCTCTGCACTGCCGTCATCCAAACAAAATTCATCAGCAAAACGTTGTACATAACGCAACGTATCGTTGCTCCGTTCTGCCTGAAGCGAGAGCGGTTGTATGTACTGAGTAATCAAATACTCAGAGCAAGGACCCGCAGATGGAAACGCATAACCCAGGCCGTTGAGCGGGTTGATAACTCTTGTGCAAAAATCGCAGCTGTTTATGCTGGTTGGATTGAACACCACGTTATCCACATCGAATCCTGTTTGCGGATTACCGCCGAAATAATCGGTAATGCGAAAGCGGTAGCTGAGGTTTTGTGTGGTTGTTGACGTGTTTCGAATGCGATTTGTTTGAACCGAAGCCATCATAGCCGGAACGTAATGCCGTACCGGTAAACTCTGGTAATCCTGAAGAATACTCGTCATTGGGTAAACAAAGGCCACATCGGCAAGAGAAGTATCGCTCACGTTTGCCACCACCTGCACTTGATCGAGGTGCCAATGGTCGGTGCTGCCGCTTAATGTTGCATAATTCCGAAAGCGAAACTGAAATCCATTCTTAAGCCAAGCCGTATCTGTGATGTGCAACATTACCCTGCGGAAATTGGTATCGTTGCCTAAAGGAAATCCGGTCTTCGACCAAACATGAGACCATTCCCTGCCCGGAGATTTGAATTCGAGCACAAGCGTATCCTTCAGCTCAGGATCGTTTCCAAGTCCCTGCGGTTGGTAATAAAAACTCAGATAGGCGCCTGTAAGCGGACTGTAGTTTAGGTTAATGGGCTTGGAAGTAAGCGTATCTGCCGAGCCATAACTCGATGGTATGAAATTATAAGTCCTACCATTCCACGCCATACCATCAAATTTGGCAACGCCAATGGTTGGCGGATTTACCGGAAAAGTACTGTTGAGGAATACGCTTTTCTTGCGGTTCATCCACAAACCGGGCAGAGCGCCCATGCGCACCCGGTCGAAGGGGAACGAAATAACCGTGTCTCTGAGAAAATCTAACACCGGAATGGTATCCTGAATTCCGCCTGGCTTAATGATAATGTTATAGGGCCTAAATGCGAAAATGCTGCTGTCTGCAACAAAAGGGCTGCCTTCTTCATTGAGGGGGAAATGAAAAAACGATAGGGCTCCCAAAGGAAGCGGCAGTCTAGAAACAGGCGTGGCCGTACTGTCTATGACGAATGTACTGTCACGAGAATAAAAGAGTTCAGGTACTGTTGGAGGAAGGCCATTCAATCGAACATTATAAAAAGTAAAGGTTTGTATGGCCTGTGAAGGGTAGAAACCCCAGAAAACCGGTGCAAACTTATCGCCGGAAAAATCATCGAAAAAAGGGAGAGGCAACGTATCGGGCTGAAACCAGATTCGATCTGAAACAGCTGCTGAGGACCTGTACCCACTCAGAGGAACAGGAAATTGGGCCGGATTGGCATGGAGCTCAAAAATCCTCTCCTGAGCGGCAACTTGGCATGAAAGGGAAAGGCAAACAATCCAGATGAAAAGCCTTGTCATGGATGAGGGGTTAGCGTATCTCGTTGAACGGGAATGCGGCTGTAATCTTGCGTGTAAAATAAGTCGATGGGGGTTCCGGTTCTCACTTGAGCGCCCAGAGAGAAAACCGGACTTTGCTGATAAACGCGGGCTTGGGCTGAATCGGTTACCGAGGCATCAAAAATTTCTGCACCAACTGATAGACCGGCTTCCCCTATGAGGGCGCGAGCTTTTTCAGCCGATAAGCCTATGCACTCGGGCAGATCGATGCGTTCACCCTGCAAACCATCGCCAAGAACCAAATCAACTTGCGTGTTGAGGGGAACAGGAGAACCTGGACTGCCCTCTCTTCCGGCAACCAGAATACGGAGCACGGCATCCTTGGCAATATCGGGAGCGTAGGTGATGTTGCCCAAACGCAGCCCTAAACTTTGAAGAACCGCTTTGGCCTGACGAAGAGAGGCATTTTGCAGAGCCGGCAGAGAGACTTGGGGTGGTCGTGTTGCGTTAACTGAAATGTAAATCGTTCGGTTCTCCTTAACGCGCACTCCGGGCGACGGGTTTTGATCGAGAATTGCCCCGGGCGGTTGTGAGGGTTGGTAAAGCGAGTCTATGATAACCAAGCGCAGATGCTGCAATTCCAGGGATTTCTTAGCAGAAGAAATCGAACGTCCTCTCAGGTTGGGCACTTCTATGGTTTTCCCATGTTGGGTGTAGAGCGACAACCAAAAAAGAACCGCGGCGATGAGCACGGCAACCGCACCCAAGGATAGACTTAGGTGTTTAAAAAACGTGCGAGAGCGCAGAAATTCAGATAGCGGCATCATATAACCGTGCAAAAGTAGCCAATCGGCTTGGCTTTAGAAACCATTGCCTTGGGTTTAGATCTGTTGTTGCACCATGCCCAAATGCCTACCTTTGAGGGCTGCATTACAACATAGCGTTTTCATTGATTATGCCTTCCACCGCAACCCCATCTCCAACGTCTACCGCAAATTTGGAATTCGAACAGTTCCAGCAAACCGTTTGGGCCGATTATCGCTTGGCTTGTCTTAGCCGTGAGGCCAGTCTTTTAGGCCGGAAAGAGGTACTTACCGGAAAAGCCAAATTCGGCATTTTTGGAGACGGCAAAGAAGTTGCCCAGCTGGCAATGGCCAAGGTTTTTGCCCCCGGAGATTTCCGAAGCGGTTATTACCGCGATCAAACCTTCATGTTCGCCACGGGCAACCTCACCATTCAACAATGGTTTGCAGGCCTGTATGCCCATACCGATCCAGATGCAGAACCCATGAGCGCCGGAAGGCAAATGGGTGGCCACTTCTGTACACACAGTTTAGATGCGGATGGCAATTGGCGCAACCTCATGTCCCAGCGCAATTCTTCTGCCGACATTTCCCCTACTGCCGGTCAGATGCCGCGTTTACTGGGCCTTGCACAAGCATCGGTGATGTATCGCAACCTACCCGGATTGGATGGATTTGTTCGGTTCAGCAAGGGAGGCAACGAGGTTGCTTTTGGCACCATTGGCGACGCTTCTACTTCTGAAGGGTTGTTTTGGGAGACCATGAATGCCGCTGCAGTTTTGCAGGTTCCAATCGTAATGTGCGTTTGGGACGATGGGCATGGCATCTCGGTACCCAAGCGTTATCAGACAGCCCGTGAAAGCATCAGCGAATCGTTATCTGGCATGCAACGGGATGAACAGCATGCGAATGGCATTGAAATCCTGAAAACGAAGGGTTGGAACTATGCACACCTTTGCGAAACCTTTGTGAGGGCATCAGAACTTGCTCGCCGTGACCACGTTCCTGTATTGGTCCATGTGGAAGAGGTAACGCAACCGCAAGGACATTCAACAAGCGGTTCACACGAACGTTATAAAACAAAAGAACGCCTCTCATGGGAGGCAGATTTCGATTGCATCCGACAGATGCGTTTATGGATGTTGGAAAACGGTGTGGCATCCGACGAAGATTGCAATGGAATGGAATCCGATGCTCGCGAGCAAGTGAAACAGGCAAAAAAAGCTGCATGGGAAGCTTACCTAAAGCCCATCGTTCAAGAACAGAAAACCGTTGTGGAACTGTTAAAAGCCCTTGCGTCGGAATCGAATCGGGAAGAGGAGCTGTTGTCGATTGCGAATAAACTCTCATCGGAGCGAGAACCGTTCCGTCGGGATGTGGTAACCGCTGCGCGACATGGACTCCGCATAACCATGGGATTGGAGAATCCATCCAAAGCGCAATTGGAGTCTTGGTTGAACCAAGCTTTACATGAAAACTTTGATCGTTACAGCTCCCACCTGCTTTCAGCGTCCGAACGAAGCCCTTTGCGCATTCAGCCAATTCCAGCACAATACAGTGATGATCGTCTTGTCGACGGAAGGGAAATACTTCGAGACAACTTTGATGCTATACTCGGCTCAAAGCCTGAAGTAGTTATTTTCGGTGAGGACGTGGGCGGCATCGGCGATGTGAATCAAGGTTGCGAAGGGTTGCAAAAAAAGTACGGTGTGCTCCGCGTTTCCGATACCGGAATAAGAGAGGCCACCATTCTCGGCCAAGGAATTGGTATGGCCATGCGCGGATTGAGGCCTATTGCAGAAATACAATATTTAGATTATCTATTGTATGCATTGCAAATCATGAGCGACGATTTGGCAACGGTTCGGTACCGGACCAAAGGCAAACAGATGGCGCCCTTGATTGTGCGCACGCGCGGGCATCGCTTGGAGGGCATTTGGCACAGCGGTTCTCCTATGGGAATGATCCTCAATAGTCTCCGTGGCATTCACGTCTGCGTACCACGAAATATGACCGTTGCAGCAGGCTTCTACAACACCTTATTGGAAGGCGATGATCCCGGTTTAATCATCGAATGCCTGAATGGATACCGATTGAAAGAAAAAATGCCCAGCAATCTTGGGCAGTTCCGTGTTGCATTGGGACAACCGGAATGGTTGCGAAGTGGAAACGACATCACCCTCTTAACCTACGGCTCATGCTGCAGAATAGCAGAGGAGGCATCTCGCCATCTGGAATCCTTTGGTATTTCGGTGGATTTAATTGATGCACAAACCCTATTGCCCTTTGATGTAGATCACAAAACGGTGGAATCTGTTCGTCGTACCAACCGATTGGTGGTTTTAGACGAGGATGTCCCCGGCGGAGCCAGTGCCTATTTGCTTCAACAGGTGCTGGAGGTTCAAGGTGGCTATCGGTTCTTGGATTCAGCACCTCTAACCATTACCTCTAAGGCCCACCGACCAGCATATGGAAGCGATGGCGACTATTTTTCGAAGCCCTCTTCCGATGATGTTTTTGAACAGGTTTACGACATGATGCACGAAGTCTCCCCCAATCGCTTTCCAAAACGCTGATCCGCATGAAACGTCTACTTCTCCTCTTCGCCCTTGGTGTTGTTTTTGAATCGGTTTGTGCGCAAACAAACAACTGCCTCTCCGTGAAAGATAAAGTGGATTCATTGTGGGGCATAGCCAAATCGTATGCTGAAAAGAAAATGTTCATTTCTGCCGACAGCTACTACAAATCTGCTGAGCAGGAGCTGGGGTTGCAACCGGATTGTCCGCCTCTGCCCGAGATTTTTCAGCAAGAGCATTCTGCTATTGTTGCTGCATCTGTTTACCAACAAATGCTGGAGAAAGTCGTTCAGCAGCAGGATCATAATGAGTACGCTGAAGCCATAAAAACCTATGCATTATCGGGTAAATATTATGCTCAATTTGAGGTATTCAAAAACAATCTCAATCATGCCGCATTACTTGCCTTTGCTCTGGAAAATTGCAAAGCAGGTTTTCTGAGGTACATGGCAGAAGATGCGCAATCGAAAAAAGAGTTTTCGGCAGCGCTCGAGGTTTATCAAAACCTACTTCAACGGGGATATCCGTTCGCTGATGTAAAGAGACCTCTTTACGACTTGGGACTGGCCATGGGACAAGCCGATCGTACTGCGGGAAAAAAACAGGACATCGCCAAACTCAACGAGTCAATAACCAAAGATTCTAAGGCGTTTAGCGTGTTTAAGAGAGGTTACGAATTCGGTTACAACCCATGACTTTCGATGTCCTCTTGTTTTGGGGTGGAGGAAGCTGGTATGACTGGGTGGTTTTTCCGGTATTGATTTTTTCGTGCCGAGTGTGCGATGTTTCCCTTGCCACTTTGCGTTCGGTTTTGTCCTCTCGAGGCAAGAAAAAAATTGTTCCGTTTATTGGTTTTTTCGAAGTTTTGCTCTGGTTGGTTGCCGTTAGTCAGATTCTGCGCAACCTTTCCAACGTGCCTTCCTATTTGGCCTGGGCCTCGGGTTATGCAACGGGTATTTATGTTGGATTGTGGATTGAGGAGAAATTGGCCATTGGCACTCAGGTTATTCGCATCATCACCCCGGAAGATGGGCAAGCGATGGCAGAAGCTTTACGGGAAGAACAGTATGGTGTAACCATTTTGGAAGGAATGGGTGGAAGAGGGCCCGTTCAATTGTTATTTACCGTGGTAAAGCGGAAAGAGGTTGCCCATGTTGTTGAAGTAGTACAGAGCATTCACCCCGGAGCTTTTTATTCTGTTGAAGATTGCCGTACTGCAAGCCAAGTGCGTTACAGCAAAGGAAAACGCAAACGGAAACTTTTGTTAGATTTGTTCAAAAAGTAAAACATGCGGAACGTTCTGTTTTTGATCCTGTTTTCAGGTTTTTTGGTGGCTCAGGCACAACCTACTATTACCTCATCGAACATGCCCTCGGCGGGTAACATCCTGAAGTTCAGAACGGCTTCCACACAGGGGATAAACCCAGGCTCCACCGGAGCGAATCAGGTATGGGATTTTACTCAACTTACCTTCAACGGTGAAGACGCCGACACTTTTGTAAGCGTTTCCTCTACCCCTTTTGCCTATCAGTTGTTTTTCAACAATCCACTCTCCCCTAATTACGCAGCAACAGTTGCGGCGAGAGGAAGCAATATTTCCATTCCCGGTGGCGCTGTACCCATCAGCATTACCCAAGTATTCAATTATTATAAAAAAGCAACGGATCGCTACGACCAAGTTGGTTTCGGAGCTACCATCAGCGGAATCCCCACATCCATCAAATACGATGAAATAGATCATATCTATCGCTTTCCCATGGTACTTGGAAACGATGACTCCTGCACGTTTCGATATCAGGTAACCCTTCCAACTTTGGGCTGGCTAAAAACCGCAGGCCAGCGAAAAAACAAGGTGGATGCCTGGGGAACACTAAACCTTCCGTTTGGGGCAACCTACCCGGTTCTCCGTGTACGGAGCGAAATCAACCAAGTTGACAGCGTGCACATCGATCAATTTAACTTCACCTTCGGCACTCCCAGG
Organism: Flavobacteriales bacterium; assembly: GCA_040374085.1. Lineage (GTDB taxonomy): Bacteria > Bacteroidota > Bacteroidia > UBA4408 > UBA4408 > JBEIVB01. The sequence goes on from JBEIVB010000001.1 coordinate 79,870, forward strand.
AATACCATTGAATACAAGTGGCTTAGCCCTGGATTTGGGGAACCCGTTCTTCAAATCAACACCACCATTAACGCCTTTACCGGTAATGAAACGGTTGCCTCCGTTCGAGTGAAATTCACGGCCGATCCCAATGCAGGAATCTCACCCCTTTGGGCAGAGGATGTGCTGATTTTTCCGAATCCAGGAGCGGAAACGCTCTGCGTAAACGGTCTGCCTGTCGAACTCGGTACAACCTTAATTATATACTCACTGTTGGGCGAGGAATTGCTGCGCATGCCTGCCAGCAGCGGAAAAGTGTTGGTGGACGTTTCGTCTCTACCCAATGGCTCATATCTTGTTCAGTGCCAGTCGCCGTCCGGAAACACTACCCGCGCTTGGGTAAAAAACCATTAATGGCAATGAGGGGCTTCCTGGCTCTTTTATTGTGTATCGGAGTTCTTTCGGGCTCTGCTCAGTCTGATTCTGCTTTCTGGAAGCCATTGAACCGACGATCGGTAAGGAAATTCTCTCCCATCAAACCCCTACCCAAGGCATTTTCTTTGTGGAATCTGAATTGGGATTCACTTTGGGTGCGCGTTCCAAGTATCGATCAACCCGAGCGCACCGTGGATTTGTGGCTGCCTTTTCCCGGCGACACCTTGGTTCGTTTTCGAGTTCGCCTTGCTCCTGTGCTATCTCCGAAATTGGCTCGTAAGTACCCAGAAATAAGGAGTTTGGAGGGAAAAGCTGTTGAACAAAACAGTTGCCTTGTGCGTTTGGAATTTTCTCCGAAAGGACTGAGAGCCGAGATTAGGTCTCCTCAGGGCACCTTTCGCATTTCGCCTTACAGTAAAAAGTCAAAACGAATTTATTTGGTTTACCTCCGCGATGATTTACCCTCCCTTGGTTCTCCCTATGCTCCGAAAGAAGATGGGAACTAACCGTTCAAACAGGCACTTCCGTATCCTTCTCCAGACCTTACCCATCACTTTTTTTGGCCCAATCCACTTTTAACATGAGCAAAACATTTACCCTTCTCTACGCTGCACTTGTTTTTATGAATGTGAGCAGCAGTGCGCAAACCGATTTTTTTCGCCCCATTTCTTCCCTTCCCAACTCGCCTCATCACAACAGGTGGATCGCCCCCAAACAAGCAGCCTATTTTCAACTTTCAGAGGAGACTCTGAGAGGGTACCTCAATTTGGCCCCTTCAGAAGAAACTCTTTACGAAAAAGGAACAAGCTTCAACCTTGATTTGCCCATGCCCGAAGGAAACATGGAAACCTTCCGAGTAGTTGCCTCATCTGTGATGGCTCCGGGATTGATGTCCAAGTACCCCAGAATCAGAACCTATGCGGGAGTTTCCATTCGAAACGCCTCATGGAAGGTTCGTTTCGACCTCACTGAAAAAGGCTTTCATGCCCTGGTATTGCGTCCGGAAGGACACATTTACATAGATCCGGTTTTTCATAATGAACTGGCTTTATATCAAAGTTACCATCGCGCGGATTATGTACATCCGAATAAGAACATGGTGTGCGAAACCGAAGATGAAGTTCTAACTGCACCCTATGAAACAGCAAACCCCAAACGAAGCATTGGCACCGAGTTGCGCACCTATCGCTTAGCCCTTGCTGCTACGGGAGAATATACTGCCTTTGCAGGCGGAACCGTTCCTGCAGCTCTGAGCGACATGGTAACATCAATAAATCGGGTAGATGGAGTTTACGAAACCGAGCTTGCCATACGATTGGTTCTAATTGATAACACCGACACCCTCATCTTCACCGATCCAAGTTCGGATCCCTACACCAACAGCAGTGGAGCAACCATGCTCGGTCAAAACCAAACCACCGTTAACCAACGCATCGGCTCGGCCAATTACGACATTGGACACGTATTCAGCACAGGAGGCGGCGGTATAGCCAATTTGGGGTGCGTGTGCAGCAACAACAACAAAGCCAGAGGCGTTACGGGCTCTCCCGCTCCGGTGGGTGATCCGTTTGATATTGATTATGTGGCGCACGAAATCGGGCATCAGTTTGGAGGGGGTCACACGTTCAACTCAACTCTGGGTTCATGCGGAGGTGGAAATCGGAGTGCAAGCACGGCGTTTGAGCCCGGAAGCGGAATCACCGTAATGGCATACGCCGGTATTTGCGGAACCGATGACCTTGCTGGTAACAGCATCGCCTATTTTCACACCAAGAGTTTCGATCAGATCATCACCTTCAGTCAACAAGCAAACGGAAATAATTGTCCGGTAACTACGCCAACAGGCAATCTGCCACCTGTTATTAATTATTACCCAAAGCAATACAGTATGCCTCGTTTGGCTGCGTTCAAACTTGTTGGCAGCGCAACCGACCCGGATGGAGACACCTTAACCTATTCTTGGGAACAATGCGATGCCGGACCTGCTGGCACTTGGAATGCTCCAACCGGCAATGCCCCCCTCTGGAGAAACTTTGCCCCAAGCCTTAGCGGCGAACGCTTTTTTCCGAAATGGACAAATGTCCTCACCAATATCCAAACGCCGGGCGAGGTGCGTCCAGGCTATGCAAGAAGCATGAAATTTCGCATGGTTGCTCGTGATAATCGTGCAGGTGGTGGAGGTGTGTCCTATAACGACACACTTTTAAATGTAGATGTAATCAATACCACCGACACGTTTAAAATAACCTATCCCAATGCTCCCGGTTCGATGTTTTTTATTGGACAGCAGCTAACACTTGCCTGGGACGTTGCCACCACGGACGCAGCTCCAATAAGCGTCAGCACCGTAACCATTTGGCTCTCCACCACAGGAGGCAATACCTTCACGCAAATGCTCGCCCAAAACGTCCCCAATAATGGTTCCTACACCTTTACTGTTCCCAATATCGAAAGCAATTCCATTCGTTTTATGGTAGTGGCCGACGGAAACATCTTTTACGACATAAGCGATCGCAATGTAACCTTCACCATTTTCAACGGCCAAAGGGAATCTTTGCAGATTAGTGGAGATCTAATGCCTAACCCTTCTCATGGAATCCTGTATGCCCAAGGATTTGACGGAAGCACCCATTTGGATGTATGTAACCTTACCGGTGCCTCGGTTGCGCATTTCAACCTCCAAGGTCCATCTCTACAGGAGTTGGCACTACCTAATTTAGCCCCGGGTTGCTACATCATAAGGCTTCGCCAGGGCGATCGAGTAGCGTATCGAAAATGGATCATGCAATAAAAAAAAGGCAGCCAATTGGCTGCCTTTTTTTTTGACCTATACCTCTAGGATGATGTTGTGTTGCTTCATCATCTTCCGAAGATTGATTACTGCATATCGAAAGCGACCCAGTGCAGTGTTGATGCTCACTCCGGTTTTCTCCGCAATTTCTTTGAAACTCAGCTCCTCATACATGCGCAGTTGAACCAACTCGCGCTGATCTGCCGGGAGGCGCCCAATCATCCGCTTCAGATCACCCTCGATTTGACGACGGATGAGTTGATCCTGAACATTTTCCTCCAACAGGTCTATTCCATCGAAGATATTCCAATCGTCGTTTCCGCTGTTTCGAGGAATACGGGCCGAATCGCGAAAATGATCCATGACCAAGTTGTGGGCAATGCGCATAACCCATGAGATAAACTTGCCTTCCTCTCGATATTGATCCAACTTAATGGTGCGAATCACCTTGAAAAAAGTCTCCTGAAAAACGTCGTTGGCAACATCCTGATCCTTGACTCTACTGAGTATATACACAAACACCTTGCGCTGATGGCGCTTCAGTAGTTCGGTTAAACAGGTTTCATTTCCGCCTGCGTATAGCAGAACGAGTTCTTGGTCGGATAAAAGGGAAAGGCGCATGACGAACTTGCTGTTAAAGGGTTAAACAAAAAAATCAGCAAGTAAAACGTCGGGCTATAGGCAGATGCGCTTAGAGGATGGTGGGGTGTTTAGGGTTCTATACGGTGAAACCGCACCAAAGTTAACATCTGTCCAAAAAAAAACAAACTTTGTTAAGAGAAGTGGGCTTGAAATTGGCAAGGCACGGCTAAAAAAAATCCTCCAAAACCCGCTTCCCGATTGGCTTTGTAGAATAGAAAGAGCTGTGGATGCAGAGGCAAAAAAAAAACACCCTGACTTTAGGGACAGGGTGTTTGGGTGGTGGTACCTCCAGGAATCGAACCAGGGACACAAGGATTTTCAGTCCTTTGCTCTACCAACTGAGCTAAGGTACCAGCCTATCAAACCTATTGTTGATTTGAGGGGTGCAAATAAAACAGGTTTTAAGGGGTTTTGCAAGCCTTTTCAGAAAAAAATCAGTCGTCGTGGCCTTTTATTTGAGCTGGACGCTTCCCCGTGCGCCACAGCAACTCCTCTGCATCCATTGCTTTTCGGAGGGAATCGGAATACGTTTTGGATTCGATGCGTTCCAGATTGGGTTGCCCGGCATTTATCCAGGCCGTCATCCAAAGACTTCCAACGGTGATGATGGATTTCCTCATGCGTCGCTCCACCATTCCATTCAACATATCGCTGTAGGCCTTTGTATAGGTTTGGGAATACACGCGAACGGTTTGGTTGCTGCGAGTTTCGGTGGCATATTTCTGATCTGGACTAAAGTCTTTGTTGAGTTGTGCCTCAAATCGCAAAACCGAGTCAACTGCAGCATGGCTTTCTTCAACCGTTTGCCAGGCTCGGTCGAGGGGCTTCTCTACGTAAGTTGCTTTCCCTACCCAAAAATCATAACCATCGGAAAGTAGCTCGGGCACGCGGCTTTCCCAGAAGCCGTGTATGCCCTTTTGGTTGGTCAGCTGCCCGTTATAATTTTCGGTGGTGTGCAGTGGCACATGCGCGTCGGCGATGTAATGGCCTATGTCGGCAGAGTACCGCAAGATGAGGTCGAGGTTTTCTTGGCGGAAAGCGCTGGTGAGTCGGCGCATCATAAGGTCTATATGCCAGGGCACAATGCCGTATGCTTGAAGCGTGTCTTCGGAGAACTTCTTCACCGCCTCAAACCAGGGGCGGGGCACTGCCTGAAATGGACTGGGGCCATAATGATCGATGTCGATGTAATGCCTGGCGGCCTCCTCGGGCACGATACCCCGCCTCGAGTCGGGATCCACAGCGTGCTCGGTGATGTATTCAATGTGCCGCTTATAAAAGCCAATAAGCCCATTGGGCAAGGTGAACACAGCCATGCGATTGATGAGCTTATGCCCGAAAAAGCCCCAAGAGAAAGCAGAATTGCCAATTGGCTGACATAGAATTAATGCAGCCAGAAGGCAAGCAAAGAAGCGAATACGCTGCGACATACTGCAAAGGAAATGAATTTGGGAACGAGAGGCTGCGTACCTTTGGTGGCATAAGAAAAAATCAAGGATGGATTCAAATTCCCATGCCCACCATATTCAGCACTTGAGGCAGGAATATATGCGTCACAGTTTGAATGAGTCAGATGTTTCACCGGACCCATTTCTTCAGTTCGACCAATGGATGCGTGAGGCCATTTCCGCGGAATTACCCGAGCCCCATGCTATGGTGCTGAGTACAGTAGATGAACATGGCTCTCCGGGCAGCAGAGTGGTATTGCTCAGAGATTATGGCAAAGATCTTGGCTTTGTATTCTACACAAATTACAACAGCAGAAAAGGGAAAGAGCTTTTGGCACATTCCAAGGCATCGTTGCTTTTCTTCTGGCCTACACTGGAAAGGCAAATTCGCATGGAGGGCAATGTGGTGCAGGTTTCGGAGGTGGAATCGGATGCCTATTTTGCCTCGAGGCCTCGTGGAAACCAGCTTGGCGCGTGGGCCTCTGAGCAAAGTGAGCCGGTGCCAAGCAGATTGTTTTTAGAAGAGAAAATAACGGAAGCAGAAGAGCGGTTTGCAGGAAGGGAAGTGCCGAGGCCCCCCCACTGGGGTGGCTTTAGACTCAATGCCACCAGCATGGAGTTCTGGCAAGGCCGACGAAGCCGTCTCCACGATCGTATCCATTATCAAATGAACCAAAACACATGGCGCATAGAGCGGCTATCGCCCTAATCCTAATCTGCATGCTTTCCGCATGCAACCGGCCCGATGCTTGGGATTGCATCAAAACCACCGGCAGCGCCACAGTGGTGAATCGTCCCTTGTCCCCTTTCCGTTGCATCCGTCTTTTTCATAACATTAGGCTGAACCTCATACAGGACACCCTAGAGCAAATTGAAATCCGAGGTGGCAAAAACCTCCTTTCCTCTATCGGCACGGATGTAGTGGGCGATACCCTGTATTTAAAAAACCACAATACCTGCAACTTCAGCCGCAACCTTCAGGACAGCATTGTTGTGTTTTTACACTACAAAAAATTACAATACATACGCTATGAGGGTATGGGTTACATCCACATGACCAACACTTTAAAAGACTCCGTCTTTATTTTCGAATCCTGGAACGGTTCCGGAGGAATTCAAGGAGCGATTGATGTGAAGGTGGCCTCGTTTGCGGTGCACACTGGCCCTGCAGATGTGTTGATAACAGGAAAAGCGGATGTGGTTTATGTGTATGGGGCAGGACAAGGCGTTTTCAAAACCCGGGAGCTGAATGCACACGATGTTTATCTCACCCACAAAGGCAGCAACGATTGGGAGATTAATACCACACGCGCACTTTATGCCACACTCTTTTCCGATGGGAATGTTGCTTATTGGGGAGCCCCTCCTGTGGTAATGGCCACCGTTAAAGGAAAAGGAAAGTTGTTGCCGGAATAGATTAGGCAAAACGAGGATCGGCTTTCCAGGGCAGCTTGGCCATGCGGGTTACCTCTAAGGAAGGGAATCCAAACTCTTCCACCACCTTTCCTTTAATCAGATAAACGCCTCTTCCGCTAAATGGGTTTTGCTTTAGGCTTGGAGGAAAATGAACGGTGTCGAAAAACTGCCCATCCACATCGAGAAAAGTACCAAAGCGCATGAGCTCTCCCCTAACCGTTCGCACCCCTTTGGTGGTTACCAGGTTCCCTACCATACGCACTTCTCTGCCAATGTGTTGAGCCAGTTCGGTGGCTTTGCATGACCCTCGGAATGCGGTGTGCAACAAATCGAACTCCGACAAGGTCAGCGGAAACCCTATCAATTCCAGCTCGTCGTAGGCATCCTCAACAGATGTGTGGTCTAAGTTGGGTAATGCATACTCACGCAAAGGGGCCTGAAACATCATGGGCTGAGGCTCCTGAGGCTTGGTGCCCAAGCGCAGATGAAGGGCCCACATGAGCTCTTTCTTACTCATCCTTGTAAACCTCAGCGCTCCTACCCGAACCAGCAATATCGCTTGTTCAAGATGCATAGGCACCCGTTGCAGTAAGTCATTTAAATCAACAAATGCCCCATCCTGTCCACGATTCTGAAGTATGCGTTCAACGAGTTTAAACTCGAGTCCAGCAACATGAATAAAACCCATCCAAACCTTGGTTCCGGAGAGAGAAGTAAGCCAATTGCTGTGGTTCAGGCAGGGAAGCAACAACTCCCCTCCGGCACGCTTTGTTTCCTGAAGGTAAACCCAAGAAGAATAAAATCCGCCAAAATTGTTTACCACAGCCACCATAAACTCAAGTGGATAATAGGCTTTCAGAAATAAGCTTTGAAAACTCTCAACCGCATAGCTTGCCGAGTGGGCTTTGGAAAAACTGTATCCGGCAAACGACTCGATTTGTCGCCAAACCTCTGCGGCTACCTCATCGGGATACCCGCGCTGTCGGCAGTTGTCGAAAAACCGGTCAACAATCCGTTTAAACTCATCCTTAGATCGATGCTTTCCGCTCATGGCTCTGCGCAGAATGTCTGCATCGGCCAGATCAAGTCCGGCAAAATGGTGGCATACTTTTAAAACATCCTCCTGATACACCATTACTCCATACGTTTCGGCCAACAATTCCCCCAATATGGGATGCACAGGCACCACCCTTTCCGGATGATGAAACCGTTCAATGTAAGCTTTCATCATACCCGAACGCGCCACCCCGGGCCTTATGATGCTGCTGGCAGCAACAAGAGTGAGGTAATCGCTGCACCTAAGCTTCTTCAACAATCCGCGCATGGCAGGACTCTCTATGTAAAAGCAACCTATGGTGTTGCCCGATGCCAGTTGCGCTTTTACGCGTTCGTCTTGTTTAAATTGTGCCACCTGATGCACGTCGATAGCAATACCTTTGTTTTGCAAAACAAGGGCAGCAGCGTCTTGAATGTGACCAATGCCGCGCTGACTCAGAATATCAAACTTCTCGAAACCGATGGATTCGGCCAAATACATATCCCATTGAACCGTAGCAAAACCCTTCGGCGGCATATCCAATGCGCTGTAGGCGAAAATGGGGGCATCTGAAATAAGCACACCGCCCGCATGAATGGAGCGGTGGTTGGGAAAGTCGGCCATAAGATTTCCCATGCTTAGAATCTTATTTCCTATTTCTCCTGCCTCAGGCAGACGCTCGGGATGATCCGCAAAGCGGTCCAAATCCTCTTTCGGCAAACCGTACACTTTACCCAATTCCCTCACCCATGAAGCCTCACGAAAAGTGGATACCGTTCCAAGCAGGGCAGTATGCCTGCGTCCGTGGCGCTCAAAGATGTAGGCAAACACCTCGTCACGGTCTTTCCAGGAAAAATCGAGATCGAAATCCGGCGGTGAGCTGCGCTTGGGGTTGAGGAAGCGCTCAAAGTACAAGTCAAGCTCGATGGGGTCCACATCGGTTATGCCTAGGCAATACGAACTTATGGTATTGGCACCCGATCCTCTTCCAACGTGATAAAACCCCTTGGAGCGGGCAAACTGAACAATGTCCCAAGCAATGAGGAAGTAGGAAACAAATCCAAGTCGCTCAATTACCTCCAGTTCGTGCTGCAGGCGTCTTATGGGTTCTCCGTCCGTTTTGGAATAGCGTTTTACAAGCCCCGCCAAACACAAATCATGCAGGAGTTGACGGTCTTCCGCTGAGGACTGAGTAAATACCTTTTTCGTTTTTCCGCTTTTCAGATCGGCTTCGTAATGCGCCGGTTCCAAAATCCTAATCCATTGCTCCACCAGCCAAGGCGACTCCTGATATTGCTTTTCCCATTCGATTTTGGGCAAAAGCAATTCCCGCATTCCCGGCGTCATTTCGGGCGACAGTTGAGTAAGCAGGGCATTCTCATCGATGGCCCGAAGGTGGCGGTGCAAATCGGCCTCAAGAGGATTTGCTACCGTAGCAAAATTGGAAGCCAAACACAGGTGATGCAGGTGAGGAAAACGATTTAGACGGATCAAATCACGCGGTTCAACCAACAAACGAGCCTGAGGCAGCACTGCATTTGGCGCTTCCCATAGAAAGCGGGCGGGCTGAAGCACCAACAATTCAGGATGGAGCGGAGGAGGCGCAGGCAAAGACTTCCAACCCAATCGTCGTTCGGTAAACCACTCATGCAATACCAGCAAACCGGCGTTGGACAGGGCAACAAAGGTTAAATGTTGCTCGGGCCAATCGAGTCCGGGCAATACTTTTACTCCCTGCTCCTTGCCTGCGCGTAAGACATCAAAAAATGCGCTCGTGTTGAGGCAGTCCGTTAGGGCAAGGGTTTCATACCCCTGTTCTTGGGCTTTGGCAACCAAGGACTCCGGACTCCAAACTCCGTATCGAAGGCTGAAGTGTGTTCTACCCAGAAGCATGGCCTTAAGCCAACAGAAAACGCTGGCCGAGGTACCGGCTTAAGCGACGCATGCTTAGGTTACCCGGGAGTGTTTCAGTGCTCGATTGAAGCTGAATGCAGAAAGTTGTGCGGGCTTCAGGCAGGTGATGGTCTATGCCGGAGAGATGAGGATGCTCGTGCACGTGGTTCAACTCTTTATTTCGCCCCATCTCGGAACAAATAACCCATTCTACTGAGGAGTCGCCTCCCACAATATGCTCATGCAGATGGGTAAAAGCCACCCTTAATCTCTGCATGTAAAGAGCTCCGCTGAAATGGGCACAGTCGAAACCATCCCAAACATAAGCTCCGATTGCCTGGCTCCCAATTTGGTGAACCTCCTGAAACGGCAGATTTTGGAAGTAGGCCATGCCGGTTTGGTGAGAAATCTCGGGATCGTCAAAGGACACCAACTTCACAGCGGCTTGCTTCAAAGCACCATCTGGAATTTGACGCAGTGTTGCTTCTACATCGCAAGGTCTGATTCCGCCCCTAAGCAATACAAATTGAATGTTGGAGGCCTTTGGCTTTCCCAATGAAAACTTGGGCAACCATAACAAACTGCCGCCAAGAGCGGCTTGGCGGAGGAACTTTCTGCGAGGTGATTTCATGGCAACGAATGGAAAACGATTCCCTTTTTCGCCCTAAAGGTCTTAAAGGATTTGGTTCAACGTTCAGGCATTCAAGGCTGGATTCGTTTAGGAATGTTAAGCAATTGTGAATAACCGAAAGAACACTTACATTTGGATGTCATTATTCACCTAATTCCATTTCGTATGAAGGTCAACATTCAGTCTGTTCATTTCGATGCAGACAAAAAGCTCATTGGGTTCATTGAAGACAAGGTCGGTAAACTGAACCATTTCCATGACAGCATCATTCAAAGCGAGGTTATTCTGAGGCTAGACAAGGCCAGCAGCGCCGACAACAAAATCGCTGAGATCAAGCTCCACGTTCCGGGAACGGACCTTTTTGCCAAGAAACAATGCAAGTCTTTCGAGGAAGCCATAGATACCTCGGTAGATGCCCTCAAGAAACAACTGGTTAGAACCAAGGAAAAAGTAAAAAGTACATAAATCTTAACTAATTGAAAATCAAGCCGATTCTCCTGAATCGGCTTTTTTTATGAGGCTGCATGAAAAAAAAGCCTTATGTGGGTTTGGTAGAATGGAAATGATGCCTACATTTGCAGTCCGTTTGAAAAAACGGGTCGTTTTTTGACATAAGCCGATGTAGCTCAGTTGGCCAGAGCAGCTGATTTGTAATCAGCTGGTCGGGGGTTCGAATCCCTCCATCGGCTCGCAATCAAAAGAAAGGAGGGGAGATTCCAGAGTGGCCAAATGGAACAGACTGTAAATCTGTCGTCTTATGACTTCGAAGGTTCGAATCCTTCTCTCCCCACACGGTTCTTTGTACCGGCTAGTACAGAGAACAAAACCGAATGGAGCTAACCAAACCATTCGGAGGATTATTATAAGCGGAAGTAGCTCATTTGGTAGAGCGTCAGCCTTCCAAGCTGAGGGTGGCCGGTTCGAGCCCGGTCTTCCGCTCCATTTTTAGCCGTTGTAGCTCAGTGGTAGAGCACTTCCTTGGTAAGGAAGAGGTCGTGAGTTCAATTCTCATCAACGGCTCCGGGCAGAGTCGTTGAATCCACAGCCTGAGCTTAAACGGCAACCTCATCAACCGGTAACGGGAGATGAAAAAAAGTCCAACCTCACGGAAAGTCTCCAAAACGGGGACTTTTGGTGCATAGGCAAAGAATACCAGAAGTAAAAAAGTAAAACACAGAACACACAAACACAAAAACCCAATTCATCTTTTCAACATGGCAAAAGAAAAATTCGACCGTTCCAAACCCCACGTAAACATTGGAACAATCGGTCACGTTGACCACGGTAAAACTACCTTAACTGCAGCCATCACAACAGTATTGGCCGGTTTAGGACTTTCTGAGGTGCGTGATTTCGCATCGATCGACAACGCTCCGGAAGAAAAAGAGCGTGGTATCACGATCAACACTTCTCACGTTGAGTACCAAACCAAAAACCGTCACTACGCGCACGTTGACTGTCCAGGACACGCTGACTACGTTAAGAACATGGTTACGGGTGCGGCTCAGATGGACGGTGCTATTCTGGTGGTTGCTGCTACCGATGGTCCAATGCCACAAACCCGCGAACACATTCTTTTGGCTCGCCAGGTAGGTGTTCCAAAAATCGTTGTATTCATGAACAAAGTGGACATGGTTGACGATGCGGAATTGTTGGATCTTGTTGAAATGGAAATCCGCGAATTGCTTTCCTTCTACAAGTTCGACGGAGACAACACTCCAATCATCCGCGGTTCTGCGCTGGGTGGTTTGAACAACGATGCAAACTGGGTTCCAAAAATCGTTGAATTGATGGATGCTGTTGACAGCTACATTCCAATTCCTCCACGTGAAGTTGATAAGCCATTCCTTATGCCAGTTGAAGACGTGTTCTCCATCACGGGACGTGGAACTGTAGCTACCGGCCGTATCGAAACTGGTGTTATCAACTCCGGCGACGAAGTTGAGATCATGGGTATGCAGGACGAAAAGATGAAGTCTGTTGTAACCGGTGTTGAAATGTTCCGCAAGTTGTTGGATCGTGGCGAAGCTGGTGACAACGTTGGTCTGCTTTTGCGTGGTGTTGACAAGAAAGACATCCGTCGTGGAATGGTTATCGCCAAGCCAGGCAGCATCACTCCTCACAAATCCTTCAAGGCTGAAGTTTATGTATTGAAGAAAGAAGAAGGTGGTCGTCACACTCCTTTCCACAACAAATACCGTCCTCAGTTTTACCTGCGCACAACTGACGTTACCGGAGAGATTACCCTTCCAGAAGGTCGCGACATGGTAATGCCGGGTGACAACCTTACCATTACCGTTGATTTGATCATGCCGGTAGCCATGGACAAGGGTCTTCGTTTTGCGATCCGTGAGGGTGGCCGTACCGTAGGCGCTGGACAGGTAACGGAGATCATTAAGTAAATCAACCGAATCAACTGTTAAGTGAAGGAGTCTCCCTTTTCGGGGGACTCCTTTCTTGCCAAAATAACGAGTGAAGCAAACGGGTGTAGTTCAAGGGTAGAATAGCGGTCTCCAAAACCGTTGATGGGAGTTCGAATCTCTCCACCCGTGCACAACAACAAAAAATCAATAAGCAGGCGCGTCATGATTGAAAGGATAAGGACATACTTCCAGGAAACCCGCACAGAGCTTTTCGAAAAAGTTTCATGGCCAACTTGGCCTGAATTGCAAAGCAGTGCTGTTATTGTTATGGTGGCCAGCCTCATCATTGCATTGATGATTTTGGCTATGGACAGCTCGTTCCGCTTTGTTATGGAAAACGTTTACAACCTGGCCAGATAATTGGGTATCCATGAGCGAGCAGGTAAAAAAGTGGTATGTAGTCCGGGCCATCAGTGGCAAGGAGAAGAAGGTAAAGCAGTACATTGAGGTGGAGGTTTCTCGTGTTGGTATGAGCGATTTGGTATCTCAGGTACTTATTCCAACGGAGAAGATTTACCAAATTCGGAACGGAAAGAAGATCAGCAAGGAGCGAAGCTTTTTTCCCGGATACATTTTGCTGGAAGCCGCTTTAGTTGGCGAATTGGTTCACACAATCAAAAATATCAACGGTGTAATTGGGTTTTTGGGCGACAAAAGCGGAGAACCCATTCCACTCCGCATGCAAGAGGTTAACCGCATTTTAGGAAAGGTTGACCAGCTTGCAGAGCAAGACGAAGAATTAAACAACCCGTATGTAGTGGGTGAAAACGTGAAGGTTATAGACGGACCTTTCAATAGCTTCAGTGGCGTAATAGAGGACATCAATGAAGAGAAGAAGAAATTGAAGGTTATGGTTAAGATCTTCGGTCGCAAGACGCCGTTGGAACTTGGATACATGCAGGTAGAAAAAGAATAACACGGAGTTTGTGATGCGAGGCTTCCACCGCTGATCAAACAAAGGGTTAGTAAATCAACACAACAAATGGCAAAGGAAATCACAGGATTTGTAAAACTGCAGGTAAAGGGAGGCGCAGCCAACCCTTCGCCGCCGATTGGTCCTGCTCTTGGTTCCAAGGGTGTGAACATCATGGAGTTCTGCAAGCAGTTCAATGCACGGACTCAGGACCAACCTGGTAAGGTGTTGCCGGTGATCATCACCGTTTACTCCGACAAGTCGTTCGAATTTATCATCAAGAAGCCACCGGTAGCGATTTCGTTGCTGGATGCGGCCAAAATCAAGTCGGGTTCGGCTGAGTCGAACCGTAAGAAGTCTGGCTCTGTTTCTTGGGATCAAGTTCGTGCGATTGCAGAGGAGAAAATGCCCGACATGAATTGCTTTACGGTAGAGTCGGCTATGAGTATGGTAGCCGGAACTGCGCGCAGCATGGGATTGTCGATAACCGGTGAGTCGCCGTTGAAAAATTAACGTAACACTCAGGAAACATGGCAACTGTCAGTAAGAAACGCAAAGAGGCTCTTTCCAAAATAGATTTGGAAAAAGCATACACCTTAGACGAGGCCTCGAAAATGGTGAAGGACATTACCACCACCAAGTTCGATGCCTCTGTTGACATGGCGGTTCGTTTGGGGGTAGATCCCCGCAAAGCGAACCAAATGGTACGCGGCATTGTAACCCTCCCCCACGGCACCGGGAAATCGGTTCGTGTGTTGGTGTTGTGCACTCCGGACAAAGAAGCAGAGGCTAAAGCAGCTGGTGCTGATTTTGTTGGAATGGACGAATACATCGACAAAATTAAGGGTGGTTGGACAGACGTAGACGTCATCATAACTTTACCCAGTGTAATGGGCAAGGTGGGTGCGTTGGGAAAAATTCTCGGTCCACGTGGTTTAATGCCAAATCCAAAAACCGGAACCGTAACCATGGAAGTGGGCAAAGCGGTAACCGAGGTGAAAGCCGGAAAAATCGACTTTAAAGTTGATAAGGCTGGAATCGTGCACACGTCCATTGGAAAAGTATCCTTTGATGGAAAGAAGATCGCAGAAAACGCTCAGGAATTGTTGTCCACCATTATGAAACTGAAGCCTTCTGCGGCCAAAGGAGCATACGTGCGGAGCATTTTTTTGAGCAGCACTATGAGTCCGGGTATTAAAATTGATCCGAAATCGGCTGGCATCTGATTTCATTCACGCCAAATCATTAATTGACATGACGAAAGAGCAAAAGAATGAGATGATCGGGATGCTGGTAGAGAAGCTGAATACTTCAGCCAACTTTTACCTAACCGATGCTTCTTCTCTAACAGTGGAGAAGACCAACCAATTGCGCCGTAAGTGCTTCGAGAATCAGATTGAGATGCAGGTGGTAAAAAACACCTTGCTGGAGAAAGCGATGGAGCGCACGGGAAAGAACTATGCCGAGTTGTATGGTGCCTTAAAAGGCTCTACAGCAGTAATGTTTTGCGAGACTGCCAACGTGCCTGCACGTTTGATTCAGGAGTTTCGTAGAGGATCTGACAAGCCTACATTGAAAGGTGCGTTTGTTCAGGAGTCTGTTTACATCGGCGACAATCAACTGGAGGCACTTGCCACCATCAAATCGAAAAACGAGATGATTGGAGAGGTAATTGGTCTCTTGCAAAGCCCTGCGAAGAATGTTGTATCTGCTCTTAAATCGAGCGGAGGCAAGCTTGCCGGACTTGTTAAAACACTTCAGGAGCGTCCTGAATAAAACGCACAACAACAACTAATTCAACCCAATCGAAAAACAACTCAAAAACAATAACCATGGCTGATTTGAAAGCTTTTGCTGAACAACTCGTTAACCTTACCGTGAAGGAAGTAAACGAACTGGCACAAATCCTAAAGGATGAGTATGGCATCGAGCCTGCTGCTGCTGCTGTTGCGGTTGCTGCCGGACCTGCTGCCGGAGGTGGCGCTGCTGCTGCCGAACAAACTTCTTTTGATGTAGTATTGAAATCAGGAGGAGCCAATAAACTTGCAGTAGTAAAATTGGTAAAAGACCTTACCGGTCTTGGTCTAAAAGAGGCCAAAGATTTGGTAGACGGTGCACCGAAGCCGATCAAGGAAGGTGTAAGCAAGGAAGAAGCCGAATCACTGAAAGCTCAGTTGATCGAGGCCGGAGCCGAAGTGGAGGTGAAGTAATTCGCCTTTCAGGTTCCCTTGTTAACAGGGAGAAAACAACGCTGGTTTAGTCCTTTACAGCAATGTATTGGACTAAACCAATTGTTGTTTCATACAGTTGACATCAAATTCTTCTATCCGTAGTTGTTTACCTAACCCAAAGCCCCTTGACAACAACGCACAAAAAAGCCGAGCGCATCAACTTTTCATCGCTCAAAAATCAGGTTCCTTATCCTGACTTCCTGGACATTCAGATCAAATCGTTCCAGGATTTTTTTCAATTAGAAACAACTCCTGAGAACCGCCAGGGCGAGGGTCTTTTCAAGGTTTTCGCTGAGAACTTTCCGATCACGGATGCTCGAAACAACTTCGTGTTGGAGTTCTTGGATTACTTTGTTGATCCGCCGCGCTACTCTATTGATGAGTGCATCGAGCGGGGTTTGACCTATTCGGTTCCGTTAAAAGCAAAACTCAAATTATATTGCACCGATCCTGAGCACGAGGACTTCGAAACCATCGTGCAGGATGTATATCTTGGTACCATTCCATACATGACCCCCAAGGGCACATTTGTGATCAATGGTGCTGAGCGGGTTATCGTATCTCAATTGCACCGTTCGCCTGGGGTATTCTTCGGGCAAACCCGTCACGCCAACGGCACTAAGCTGTATTCGGCTCGTGTTATTCCTTTCAAAGGTTCGTGGATTGAATTTGCCACGGATATTAACAGCGTCATGTACGCTTACATCGACCGTAAGAAAAAGCTTCCTGTGACCACCTTGCTCCGAGCCATTGGTTTCGAGAGTGACAAGGACATTTTGGAGATTTTCAACTTGGCCGATGAATACAAAATCACCAAAACCAGCATCAAGCAAGCCTTGGGTAGGAAGCTTGCTGCAAGGGTTTTGAAATCATGGGTAGAGGACTTCGTGGATGAGGACACTGGAGAAGTAGTTTCCATTCGTCGTAACGAGGTTTTGATAGACCGTGAAACCGTTTTGGAGAAGGACCATTTGGATATGATCCTTGAAAACGATGTAAAGTCCATCATCCTTCACAAAGAAGATGCAAATCTGGCCGACTACGCCATCATTTACAACACCCTTCAAAAAGATCCATCCAACTCGGAAAAGGAAGCGGTAGAACACATCTACCGTCAACTCCGAAACGCTGAGCCCCCGGATGAGGAAACTGCCCGTGGCATCATTGAGAAACTGTTCTTCTCTGACAAGCGCTACGATTTGGGTGAAGTTGGGCGTTACCGCATCAACAAAAAACTTGACCGCAACACACCTGATGATGTAAAGGTTCTTACCAAAGATGACATCATTGCCATTATAAAATATCTGATTGAGCTCATCAACTCCAAGGCGGATGTTGATGACATCGATCACTTGAGCAACCGTAGGGTGCGCACCGTTGGTGAGCAATTGTATGCTCAGTTTGGCGTGGGTCTTTCGCGAATGGCCCGTACCATTCGCGAGCGCATGAACGTGCGAGACAATGAGGTGTTTACTCCAACCGACCTCATCAATGCCAAGACCTTATCCTCCGTTATCAACTCGTTTTTTGGCACCAACCAGCTCAGCCAGTTCATGGATCAAACCAATCCGTTGGCCGAGATTACGCACAAGCGTCGTTTGTCGGCACTCGGGCCAGGTGGTCTTTCGAGAGAGCGTGCAGGTTTTGAGGTTCGTGACGTGCACTACACCCACTACGGGCGACTGTGTACCATTGAAACTCCTGAAGGACCAAACATTGGTTTGATTTCATCACTTTGCGTATATGCCAAGGTAAACAAGCTTGGATTCATCGAAACACCTTACCTGAAAGTCAACGAAGGTAAGCTGGATACCACAACCAGTATTGTTTACTTAAGTGCAGAACAAGAAACCAATCTTACCATAGCTCAGGCCAACACGGCCATGGATGCGAAGGGCAACATTACCACACAGCGTGTAAATGCGCGCTACGGAGGAGACCTTCCGGTTGTTACACCCGATCGGGTGGATCTTATGGACGTTGCTCCGAATCAAATTGCCTCAATAGCCGCATCGCTCATTCCATTCTTGGAGCACGATGATGCAAACCGTGCATTGATGGGCTCCAACATGCAACGTCAGGCTGTTCCTCTTTTGCGCCCTGAGGCGCCGGTGGTTGGAACTGGCTTGGAGGGCCCTGTAGCTCGCGATAGTCGGGTTCTGCTGAATGCAGAAGGCGATGGAGTTGTTGATTATGTGGATGCCAATGAAATTGTGATTCGCTACAACCGCACCGACACCGACCGCTTGGTAAGTTTCGAAGGCGACACCCGTTCATACAAACTCACCAAATTCCGCAAAACCAACCAGAACACCTGCATCAACCTAAAGCCAATTGTGCGCAAAGGAGAGAAGGTAACACAGGGTCAGGTATTGTGTGAAGGTTATGCAACTCAGAATGGTGAGCTAGCTCTAGGTCGTAACTTAAAAGTGGCCTTCATGCCATGGAAGGGTTACAACTTTGAAGATGCCATTGTTATTTCTGAGCGCGTTGCACGGGAGGATATTTTTACCTCTCTGCACATCGACGAATACTCGTTGGAGGTGCGCGATACCAAGCGCGGTGTTGAAGAACTTACCAGCGACATTCCAAACGTGAGCGAGGAAGCCACCAAAGATTTGGATCAAAACGGTCTAATCCGAATTGGTGCAGAAGTAAAAGAAGGCGACATCCTAATTGGAAAAATCACTCCGAAAGGTGAAACCGATCCTTCTCCGGAAGAAAAACTTCTTCGCGCCATATTCGGCGACAAGGCCGGCGATGTGAAAGATGCCTCTCTGAAAGCGCCTCCAAGTTTGAGGGGTGTGGTTATTGATACTAAGCTGTTCAGCAGAGTGGTAAAAGACCGCAAATCCAAAACAGACGAGAAAGCCATCATCGCCAAGCTGGATGATGAATATGGACAAGAGGCTGCTCAACTGAAAGATAAGCTTGTTGAAAAACTCTTTGAGTTGGTGAATGGCAAAACTTCCCAAGGTGTAATGAACAACTTTAAAGAAGTTGTAATTGCTAAGGGAACGAAATTCACCCAAAAGATTTTACAACAAATTGACTATGCCAACGTGAATCCCAACAAATGGACCGTTGACAAAGATAACAGCGACTTGATTCGACTGTTGATTCACAACTACAACATTAAAGCCAACGACCTTCTGGGTATTTACAAGCGCAAGAAATTTGCTTTAACCGTTGGAGATGAGCTACCTGCAGGAATTGTTCAGCTTGCAAAAGTGTACATCGCCAAGAAGCGTAAGTTGAAAGTGGGCGATAAGATGGCAGGGCGTCACGGTAACAAGGGTATTGTTGCCCGCATTGTGCGCGATGAGGATATGCCTTTCTTGGAAGATGGAACTCCGGTTGACATTGTGTTGAACCCACTTGGTGTACCATCGAGGATGAACCTTGGTCAGATTTACGAAACCGTTTTAGGTTGGGCAGGGCAGAAACTTGGTAAGAAGTATGCTACTCCGATTTTTGACGGTGCATCTGCTGATCAGATCAACGAAATAACCGACGAGGCTGGCATTCCACGTTTTGGCCGCACCTTCTTGTATGATGGTGGCACAGGTGAGCGTTTCGATCAGCCGGCTACGGTTGGTATTATTTACATGCTGAAACTGGGCCACATGGTTGATGATAAAATGCACGCCCGTTCCATCGGACCATACAGCCTCATCACGCAGCAACCTTTGGGTGGTAAAGCCCAGTTCGGTGGTCAGCGCTTTGGGGAAATGGAAGTTTGGGCCTTGGAAGCTTTTGGTGCTGCCAACATTCTTCAGGAGATCCTCACAATCAAGTCAGACGACGTAATGGGAAGGGCCAAAGCCTATGAAGCGATTGTGAAAGGTGAGAACATGCCAACTCCAGGAATACCGGAGTCGTTCAATGTATTGATGCATGAACTTCGCGGTCTGGCTCTTGACATCAAACTGGAGTAACCCGGGTTTAACCGCCTAATGAAGTGCCGCAGGGAGCACCAATCCGCTCCCTGCATTTCAACACAAATCATTAATAAAACGTCAAACATGACTTTTAAAAAGGAAAATAAAGTCCGGAGTAACTTCACCACCATCCGCATTGGTTTGGCTTCGCCTGAAACCATTCTTGCGCGTTCCAGCGGTGAGGTTCTAAAACCAGAAACAATTAACTACCGTACGTACAAGCCTGAAATGGGAGGTTTGTTTTGCGAGCGTATTTTTGGTCCGGTAAAGGACTGGGAGTGTGCTTGTGGTAAGTACAAGCGTATTCGATACAAAGGCATTGTGTGCGATCGTTGCGGAGTTGAGGTAACGGAGAAAAAAGTTCGCCGAGAGCGTATGGGCCACATTTCTTTGGTGGTTCCTGTTGCACACATCTGGTATTTCCGTTCTCTCCCGAACAAAATTGGGTATCTTCTTGGATTGGCATCCAAAAAATTGGATTCCATCATATACTACGAACGTTATGTTGTTATACAGCCAGGCATAAAAGCAGAGGATGGCATCGAAAAAATGGCGTTTCTTTCTGAAGAGGAATACCTTAACATACTCGATACCCTACCAAGAGAAAATCAGCATTTGGATGATAAGGATCCAAATAAATTCATCGCCAAGATGGGTGCAGAGGCTTTGTTTGAATTGCTTTCACGCATCGACCTGGAATCGTTGAGTGCTGAATTGCGTCACAAGGCCAACACCGAAACTTCTCAGCAACGTAAGACTGAAGCGTTGAAGCGTCTTCAGGTGGTGAACAGTTTCAGACAAGCAAATGCTTCGGCGACCGCAGAGTATAAAGCGGCTCAAGAAGAAGCTTCTTTAAATGGCGAATCCGTTGAGAACAAAGGTCTGGACCAAAACAAACTATCCAACAGTCCTGCATGGATGGTAATAAAAGTGGTACCGGTGATTCCGCCGGAATTGCGGCCACTTGTTCCATTGGATGGGGGTCGTTTCGCAACCTCCGACTTGAACGATTTGTACCGCCGGGTCATCATCCGCAACAATCGTTTGAAGCGTTTGATTGAAATCAAAGCGCCCGAGGTTATTCTTCGCAATGAGAAGCGCATGTTGCAGGAAGCCGTTGATTCTCTTTTCGACAACAGCCGCAAATCCAACGCGGTAAAAACAGAATCGAATCGTGCGCTCAAATCCCTTTCTGATTCCTTGAAAGGTAAGCAAGGTCGTTTCCGTCAAAACCTATTGGGTAAGCGGGTTGACTACTCTGCTCGTTCGGTAATCGTGGTTGGTCCGGAATTGAAGTTGCATGAATGCGGAATTCCGAAGGATATGGCAGCTGAGCTCTATAAGCCATTTATTATTAGAAAGCTTATCGAGAGGGGCGTTGTAAAAACCGTTAAGTCGGCTAAGAAAATTGTAGACCGGAAAGATGCCATTGTTTGGGACATTCTGGAAAACACCTTGAAAGGTCACCCTGTTTTGTTGAACCGCGCCCCTACCCTACACCGTTTGGGTATTCAGGCCTTTCAACCCAAGCTCATTGAAGGGAAAGCCATTCAGCTTCACCCTCTAGTTTGTACCGCATTTAATGCTGATTTTGATGGTGACCAGATGGCGGTTCACCTGCCTTTGGGCAATGCTGCCATTTTGGAAGCTCAGATGTTGATGCTTGCATCACACAACATTCTAAATCCAGCCAATGGTGCTCCCATCACAGTACCGTCCCAGGACATGGTACTTGGTCTGTACTACATGACCAAGGGCAAGAAAAGCACGGAAACTGAGAAGGTCAAAGGAGAAGGCATAATCTTCTACTCTCCGGAGGAGGTTATCATTGCTTACAATGAGAAAAAAGTGGATTTGCATGCCGTTATTCGGGTCAAAACTTGGGTAAAAGAGCAGGGTGAACTCGCACGTAAACTTATCGAGACAACTGTTGGCCGTGTGTTATTCAACCAAGTTGTTCCAATCGAAGTAGGATACATCAACGAATTGTTGACCAAGAAGTCGCTGCGCGACATCATTGGCACCATCTTGAAAACCGCAGGCGTTGCAAAGACAGCCAAATTCTTGGATGACATGAAGGATCTTGGATTCAGCATGGCGTTCAGGGGAGGCTTGTCGTTTAATCTGGGCGATGTTATAATACCGGTTGATAAAGACGCCATGATCAACGATGCGTTGGAGCAGGTTTCAGAGGTATCTGCCAACTACAACATGGGCTTCATCACCGATCGTGAGCGCTACAATCAGGTGATCGATATTTGGACGCACACCAACGCTCGTTTGACTCAGAAACTGATTAATCAGTTGATTAACGACCGTCAAGGATTTAACAGCATATATATGATGTTGGATTCTGGTGCACGTGGTTCTAAGGAACAAATTCGGCAGCTTTCCGGAATGCGTGGTTTGATGGCTAAGCCTCAAAAGTCAGGCTCAGGTGGTGGAGAAATTATTGAGAATCCGATCATCTCCAACTTTAAGGAAGGCCTTTCGATTTTGGAGTACTTCATTTCTACGCACGGTGCTCGGAAAGGTCTTGCGGATACGGCTTTGAAAACTGCCGATGCCGGATATCTAACACGCCGTCTGGTGGACGTATCTCAAGACGTAATCATCACCATAGAGGATTGTGGAACCTTGCGTGGCTTGGTTGCCACCCCTTTGAAAAAGAACGAAGAAGTAGTGGAGAGCCTTTACGACAGAATTTTGGGTCGTACCTCTGTACACGATGTTTACCATCCGAACACGGGAGAATTGCTGGTGCATGCCGGTGATGAAATAAGGGAAGATGAGGCCAAAGCCATTGAGCAATCTCCATTGGAATCGGTAGAGATTCGTTCCGTGTTGACATGCGAGAGCAAGCTTGGTGTATGTTCTAAATGTTATGGGCGTAACCTTGCAACCGGTCGAATGGTTCAGAAAGGTGAGGCTGTTGGTGTAATTGCGGCTCAATCCATCGGCGAGCCTGGTACCCAGCTTACCCTTCGTACATTCCACGTGGGTGGGGTTGCGGGAACCATAGCTACTGAGTCTTCCATAAAGGCCAAGCACGCTGGTATTGTGGAGATTGATGAGTTGCGTACCGTTGAACGCAAAGGAGCTGAGGGCGAGAAGATTCAAGTAGTAATCGGCCGTTCTGCAGAAATGCGTATTATTGATAAAAACACCAAGATTGTTCTTACCACATCCAACATTCCTTACGGTGCACAGCTTTACATAAAGAACGGTGAAGAAGTTACTGCAGGAAAGTTGATTTGCGATTGGGATCCATTCAACGCTGTGATTCTTTCTGAGATGAGTGGTATTCTGGAGTTTGAAGCTCTCGAAGAAGGGATCACCTACCGCGAAGAGGCGGATGAGCAAACTGGATTTGCCGAAAAAGTGGTAATTGAAAGCCGCGACAAAACCAAGAACCCTGCCATTAAGATTGTTGATAAGACCGGTGAAGTGCTGCGCACATACAACCTACCCGTTACTGCCCACATCATAGTAGAGAATGGATCTAAAATCGAGGCAGGTAATGTTCTCGTGAAGATTCCGCGCTCTGCGGGTAAAGGTGGTGATATCACCGGTGGTCTTCCTCGCGTAACAGAATTATTTGAAGCCCGTAATCCAACAAATCCGGCAGTGGTTTCTGAAATTGATGGAATCGTTTCTTTCGGCAAAATCAAGCGAGGCAACAAAGAAGTTATTGTTGAAAGCCGCACGGGTGAGATAAGCAAATACATTGTTCCGCTTTCAAAACACATTTTGGTTCAAGAAAATGATTTTGTGAAAGCCGGTATGCCGCTTTCTGATGGTGCCATTTCGCCTGATGACATTTTGTCCATCAAAGGGCCAACCGCGGTTCAGGAATACCTTGTTAACGAAATTCAAGAAGTTTATCGTTTACAAGGTGTAAAAATCAACGATAAGCATTTCGAGGTGATTGTTCGCCAGATGATGCGTAAGGTTGAGATTTCCGATCCGGGCGATTCCCGATTCCTAGAGAAGCAGCTGGTAAATAAGGCTGAGTTTATGGACGAGAACGACAACTTGTTTGGTAAAGTGTATGTTGAAGATCCCGGAGACTCAAATACCTTAAAGGCAGGCCAAATCATCAGTGCACGGAAATTGCGTGATGAGAACTCTATGCTGAAGCGTAAGGACTTGAAGATGGTAAATGCCCGTCAGGCAACTCCAGCCACTTCCATTTCTGTTCTTCAGGGCATCACCAAAGCATCGCTGCAAACGAACAGTTTCATTTCAGCTGCATCTTTCCAGGAAACTACGAAAGTCCTGAATGAGGCTGCTGTTAGTGGAAAAGCAGATGATTTGTTGGGTCTGAAAGAGAACGTAATCGTTGGGCACTTGATTCCGGCTGGAACCGGTCTGCGTGAGTACGAGAAGATTGTGGTAGGTTCGAAAGAGGACTTCGAAAATCTGATGGTTTCGCGTCGCGACAGGGTAAAAGAGGAAATCGAGTAATACAAGTTCTGCAACACCTTTAAAGCCCCTGTCAGTCAAACACTGGCAAGGGCTTTATTTTTTTGATAAACACAACATTATGGAACAACAGCCTGAAAACCAATTGAACATAGAGCTATCGGAAGAGATAGCTGAGGGGCATTATGCCAACCTTGCCATCATCTCGCATTCACCAACGGAGTTTGTGATGGATTTCATTCGCATTCTTCCGAACGTTCCGAAAGCCAAAGTAAAAACTCGGGTCATCATGACACCACAGCATGCAAAGCGTTTGATGCAGGCCTTGCGGGAGAACATCGGAAAATACGAGCAGCAGTTTGGCAACATCAAAGATGCGGAGATGCCCAGCATTCCCATGAACTTTGGTGGACCTACCGGTTTGGCTTAAATGCATGCCTAATGGTTACCATCGATCGGTTTAGCCGCTCGAATCATTACCGAGCAGTCATCCACGATTTGATTCCCGGGGGGGCACACACCTATTCAAAAGGTGATGACCAATTTCCGGTTTTGGCTCCCGCTGCAATCACCCATGGAGAAGGTGCATACGTGTGGGATCCGGATGGTAATCGTTACATAGAGTGCTTGGGTGGCCTTGGGAGCATCAGCCTGGGGCATGCATACCCTCATGTTATAGAGCGCGTTCATCAAGAGTTAAAACGTGGGAACAACTTCTCACGTCCTTCGATTTTGGAGGGAGAGATGGCGGAACGTTTTCTTGCCAACCTTCCGGGACATGACATGATTAAGTTTGCCAAAAACGGCTCAGCAGTAACCACTGCAGCAGTAAAACTGGCGCGTGCGTATACCGGTCGAGAACTGGTTGCCAGACCAATAGATCACCCATTTTACAGCTACGATGATTGGTTCATTGGATCCACGGATGTAAAAAGAGGAATTCCAGCAGGTGTAGAGGATCTAACCGTAACCTATACCAGCGACAACATGGAGTCGCTGAAAGCAGTGTTTGAGCAGTATCCCAACCAAATTGCCTGCGTAATTTCTGAGCCTGAAAAATTCCATAAACTCCCCGATAATTATTTACATGATGCTATAGAATTTGCTCATGAGAATGGAGCCCTCTGGATAATGGATGAGATGATAACCGGCTTTAAATCTCATTTCCCCGGATCCATGACTAAATACGGCGTTCTTCCGGATATGGCAACATGGGGTAAAGGAATAGCGAATGGGTTTTCCTTTTGCTGTCTTACCGGAAAAAAAGAGATCATGGAATTGGGAGGAATACGAACAGAAGGTGCTGAGAAACTCTTCCTAATATCGACTACACATGGAGGTGAAACCTGCAGCATTGCAGCCGGATTAGCCACCTTAGACGTGTTTGAGCGCGAGGCAGTAGTGGAGCACAATCAAAACATTGGACAACGCTTTATAAACGGTACAAATGCACTTTTTTCATCCGAGGGAATAGCTTCGAATATCCGCAACATGCAATTCAACTGGCATGCTTCGCTGGGGTACTTCAATCAGGAAGGAAACAACTGTTATGGTTTGCGTACCCTTTTTCATCAAGAACTCATCAAACGTGGAGTCTTGTTTCAAGGTGTCTTTTGCCCACATTACAGCCATACCGAATCTCAGGTGGATTACGTTCTACAAGCCATGGCCGATTCCATTCCCGTCTTCAAAAAAGGATTGGAAGAAGGTTATGAAAAATACCTTGTTGGTCCCGCCATAAAACCAGTATTCAGAAAATACATTTAGCGTATGGAGCGGACTACCGATCCCAGAGACATCGATTTCAGAAACAAATTTGAACTAACCGGGAAGATTGTTGTGATCTCCGGAGCATGCGGCCTCCTTGGCAAGGCTTTTTCTGAAGCTTGTGCGCAGTTTGGCGCATCGGTTGTAGTTGCAGACATTCCCGAGTCGAATCCAGAGGCCTTTGCTCAGGACTTGGAGTCCCGGAATGGTGTTGCTTGCCTGGGATTTGCTGTAGACGTGGTCAGCAAAGCCTCGATAGAAGCGCTGCGTGATGAAGTACTCGAACGTTTCGGGAAAATCGATGGTTTGGTAAACGGTCATCAAAATAAGAGCCATTTGATATTTGAGCCGTTTGAACTTGTATCGGAAGAGAATTGGGACAATGTGGTGGAGGTAATTATAAAGGGAACTTTCTTGCTTTTTCAGGTATTGGGATGTGAGATCGCGAAGCAGAGGATCGGTTCCATTGTTAACCTACCCTCAACGTAC
>JBEIVB010000243.1:0-1418 GCA_040374085.1 Flavobacteriales bacterium
GGCCGTGCTGTCTTCGCTCTCCCAACAATACACCTGGCCCCAGGGCCGGCCCATTACCGTATCGCCCGGACACAACCACAAGCTGCGCTTACGCCCGCCGTGCAAGGCGTAGATGCCTACGTCGTCGATAAAGGTGTAGGCCCTATAAATCGAGAGGTTGTAGGCATAACGAGGATATACATTGGGTAAATTGTCGGTATGCGTGGTTAGGCTGTCTTCCCAATAGTTTTGCATATACAGGAACCGTTCACCCCCTTCGGCCAACTTCACTCCGCTAACCCGGTTCCAATTGGGGCTTACGGGAATTTGCCGCGTGCTGTCCCAGCAAATATCCGAATGGGTTAGGCGGTTTAAGGGATTACAGGTAGTACAGGTAACCACCGGAGTCTCGGGGATGCCGTTCACCCACAAGGTGTCGTTGTAATCGAATACATACCGGGGTATCGAGTCCTTTTGCACCCCCATGCCTAAGCGGTTGCAACTGTACTGAGAAGAATCGGCCAACACCGTAAAAAACTCCATGAGGTAGCGCTGTCCGGCACGCAAGGGCCTGGGGAGAGTTTGCTGGAGAATGTTCCGGTTCATGTTGGTTGGTTCTTCGGTGGTGGGAGGACCACCGAATGACATGTAGATCATGATCCCGATGTAGCCGGATCCGGAATGGGGGTATCGGTAACCACTTTGGCTCTGCGGCGAGCGGAATTGAATGTTGTTTCCATTGCTGTCGGGCCCACCCCAATACGATTCGGGGTACAAACTGCTGTATGGCCAATAGCCACCCATGTGCCAGTCGTGCTCACAGCTAAACCACCAACTGGACGGAAAATAATCATTGGCAGGTGGAAAGGGGTTGCACAGCACCTCTAAGCTGCCGTTCCGAACCAGATTCTGCTGCGCCTTTAAAAAAGGGCTGTGCAGGGTTGCCAAGAGCAACCCCACACAACCCATTGTTTTAATAATATGGCGCTTATTGCTTAACAAAACCAAGGCTTTGAGTAATGGACCCATCAAAGATGCGCAATTGGTAGAAACCGGGCAAGAGAGATTCTACTTTTAGGGGTTGGCCTTGGCCATAGAAGCCTATCGCATCATAACACATACTAAATTGCTTCATTCCAACTAAGTTATTATTCGATGGATCGGTTTCCCAATCCCCCACTCACTCCACCACCACCATCTTGCCAAACACCTCGCGGGGACCGAGTTGGAGGCGGTAGGTGTAGAGGCCGGGGGCTGTGCCGGGGTTGGGCCAGGCGTTGAGACCGGGTTGCAACCTTGCCACCACCTGCCCCAGGCCGTTGTACACCTCGCCCACTTGCAGGCGCAAGAGGTGGCTTAAGTTTAGGGCTTGGCTGCGGTGCAACAGGCTGGGCATCCATTCCTCCAAACCCAGGCGAACGTTCACCGTCTCTCCTACC
>JBEIVB010000196.1:0-2974 GCA_040374085.1 Flavobacteriales bacterium
GATGGTTGCGTGCAAATGTGGAACCGCATTGTAAACGAAGGCACGTTAACGGTAACCAACAGCACGCTGAGGCATGCTGAGGTGGCCATAGAGGTTACTCCAAATTCCAAAACAAAGGTTTTAAAAAGCACCTTTGAAGATAATGTACTGGGTATCTATAAACGAAAAGGCAGTACAAGTGCGTATGCATCACCGGGTGTATTAAATTGGTTCGAGGTACAAGGCAACAAGTTCTGTGGTACCTATAATGGAACATCGGGCACTGGTTTTCTGCCGCCTTTTGATGCCACGCATTCCCAGTTGGTTTACAGTTCAACTTACCCCATTGTAAACGGCACGCCCATGGCCCAGCCTTCTTTCTATGAAAAACCGGCTGGAGGCATATTTTTAACAGATGTTGTTCTTGCCAATATTGGTGTGCAGCAGGATATTACCGGTTCGTGGGTAAACAAATTCCTGAACATGTGGAATGGGGTGCATCTTCTCAATTGTGGTGAAATTACCATTCGAGGGTGTTATTTCAATGGCATGGCTGTTGGCCCTTCGCTAAAAGATTGGTCCGCAATTTGGAACGTTAATACCACCAATCCATTGCAGACCAACAATCTTAACAGCATATGGTACCTTAATCCCCACGATAAAGGAGTGTATGCTGAAAACACCGATTTATATATTTACCCTTTGGGCGGTAATAATTTAGCAAATCCCACAATTGAAAGATGCCATATCGGCATACAGGTAACTAAGGGTAACATCAACCGCTCCTTGAATCCTTTGAGCTACTCAAATGATTTTTTTATTAAGGATGTTAATACAGGAGTAAGCGTTAATGATGCTTTATCAAACAGCCTCTCACGGGTTTTTAGGTTCAACATTAATGCCTATGGAGGGGGGCTGACTGCTCGATTCTGCAATACAGGTTCCAGAGTTTTCTTTTATCAAAATCAGGTGATGTACACCTTTAATCCAAACTTCGCCTCTGGAGGAGGCTCGGCAGTACGCATAATCGGCGCTCAAACTGGTTCGGACACGACTTTTAGCAATGCCAATCGCCCTCTTGTGGTTGTGCGCCAGAACCAACTCACCTGCAAGGGCGATGGAGAGGGCGTTTTCTTGAATGTTGCTGTTGGTGCTTTGGTACAAAACAACACCATCGAAATGATAGATGGTAATCAGGCAGCGGTAGCCCCCAGACATAATGGTATAAGGTTGTTAAGAGGCGGCAAAAACCTCATCAATGATAATGCGATAACCGGCAACGGAAGCAATTGGATTATGGGTGGTGGTTCGGCTGGCATTTTTGTAGAGGGCTCTATTACCAACCGTTTTTGGTGCAACAACATTACCAGGTTTAGCAATGGCATTCGCTTTAAAAATCAATGCTACAATACATCTTTAGGTGGTAACGCCATCAACCAAACCGCACGAGGCTTAAATATGAGTTGGATGTTAATAAACGGCGCACCCGATTTGCCGCCTGTAATTGGTCCTCAAAACCTATTCGGCAACACATGGATCAACAGCAGCAGCAATTACCAGAGCGCTGCAGCCAATTTTGACGATCCAAATCCTGCGGCAAATTCAGGTGCTGGGCTTTTAACGTATCCAATTGTTCAATCCAGCAGCTTCGTTGTCAACCCCAACGCTCCACCCCCTGGACGGGCTTTTATGCCCCCCAGCATCGTGTTGGGCAATGGCAGCATGTCATCGAATAATTGGTTTCAAACGATTAATAGTTTGATAAATAAAGATTGCAATGCATGGCACCTCGATTTGCCCAACGTGGATGGGTTAGGTGGGATAAATGCCTTTAGGCCAAGCTTGGCTCAGACACTTGACTTGGCAGGGGTTAACGAAGACAGCACCTTGTTCTTTGAAGAGAGCCTTTACTCTCAGAAAAAAACCTTGTACGAATCCTTAAAGCAAGTGCCTCTTTGGGAAAGTCAATATCCAGAATTAAAAACCCAAATGGATAGTTTGGTCAACACCAACCTCGCCCAATCGGTAGAGGCTCAAACGAAGGCCAGTAATGCATATTTCATGGATGATGCAACCTTCCAGATGCTGAACATATTGGATACCCAAGTGGATTTGGGCTACCTCGATTGGCATATGCATATTGCCAACCAAGATACTGTTCAAGCCAATGCGGTGGCCATAAGCATAAGTCAATTGTACACACAACGCCAGACCCTTTTGGAACAGTGGAGTCAGCAAGTGAATACAAAACGGTTTGAGGCGCAAAGCATAAACGATGGTGTTATGCCTGAGAACATTGTGCAGGACAATGAAAAAGCCATTCTCAGCATTTTATTGGCAACAAAAACGGCAAAGGGTTTTGATCACTTGGAGGATTATAAGTACGATTTATGGTATTTGGCCAATCAATGTCCGAGTTTTGGGGGTGAAGCGGTGGCCATAGCCCGAAATCTATATGAGGTATTGGACCAGACGGCACAATTTGACGACACCAGTGCCTGTAATAACCTCTGCGCCAACCGAATGGCCCAACAACCGGCACGAGCCGCTCGCATTTTGCGGCAACAAGAAGCTGCCCTGCAGGAAGAATTAAGCAAATGGCAGGTGGTTCCAAACCCTGCACTTGAGATGCTGAGCATTCAGGGTAATCGCCAGAAGGTGGTAGGTTGGACAATTTGCAACGCCTTAGGCCAAATAATCCATCGGGGGGCTCAACCTGCAGGTCCTTTTACCCCTATTGCCCTTGCAGATTTGCCTAAAGGCTTGTATTGGGTTACCTTGCAGCAAGAAAGCGGGCAAACCCTTACCCTCAAATTTGTGCACTGATACCATGCGCTCCTCATTATTTCTTACGTTGATTTTAACAACCCTCTGGGCCGGCTCCTTATGGGGCCAGCCCATGCTGGGGTTGCAGGGTAGGCATCGCATTGTAGGTGACGCTACTTTTGTTGACCCCATTTTAAATCCCAACAATTATGGGGGTGGAACCAAGCTA
>JBEIVB010000003.1:0-67457 GCA_040374085.1 Flavobacteriales bacterium
ACCCAGAGATCGTTCCAGCCAAGGCGGTGCAAGCCGTGCAGGATGAGCTCAAACAAGGGCGGATTGTTGCCCGTGTTCAGGAAGTTGAGCAGCTGAGGTATGGGCAATTGGGAGTAGCACAAAGAGAAAGGCTCATCGAGGCCCACTTCGTTGCGCTGCATCAACACCGCAACCAACACGGCATACCCGGCCAGCAACACACCCATTGCGATGCGGCAGAAACGAGGCTCCATCCAAAGAGATCGGGTGTAGGTCATCATCAAAACCAGCGCTTTCTGCGAAAGTACACCATCAACACCACCACCACCAACAGCATCACCAACCAAACGGTCGGATAAGCCCAGCGGGTGTGAAGCTCGGGCATGTAATCGAAGTTCATGCCGTAGACACCTACGATGAAGGTGAGGGGAATAAACAACGTTGAGATGATGGTCAAGACTTTCATAACCTCGTTCATGCGGTTGCTGATGGTGGAGAGGTAGGTCTCCATCATCTCGGTAACAATGTCGCGGTAGTTTTCGAGGGTTTCGATTACGCGTATGGTATGGTCGAGGAGGTCGCGCAAAAAAACTTCGGTAGACTCTGCAAAGCAGGCGCTTTGGTCGCGGGTCATGGCGGTAATCATCTCGCGGAGGGGCAAGAGGTTTTTGCGCATGGTCAGCATCTCGCGCTTGAGGCGATGCAGGTTGCGATGGGTTTGTGGGGTTGGATCCTGCAAGAGCTTTTCGTCCAAAACATCCAGCTCATCGCCGATGTGGTCGAGGAGGATGAAGTGCGAATCCACCACGGCATCCATGAGGGCGTAGGCCAAGTAGTCGGCGCCCATACGGCGAATGCGGCCCTTTGCCTGACGGATGCGGTCGCGGATGGCGTTGAAAGGATCGCCGCCGTGCTCCTCTTGAAAGGTAATCACTCTTCCCTGCTGCAATACGATGGTGAGCTGCTCGGTTTTCACCTGCTGATCGTAATACAACATCTTAAATATCATTACGTTGTAGTTGTCGTAATCTTCAAATTTAGAGCGCTGATCGGCGTTGGCAATGTCTTCCTGAGTGAGGGGATGCAATTGATAGCGTTGCCCTATGGCCTCTATGAGGGAATGGTCGTGTATGCCGTCTACGTTGATCCACTGCACGGTGCCGGGTTTCATGTCCATGGGCAGTTGGTCTAAGGTGCAGGAGGTGGTCTCGTGCACCTCTGTTTCTCCGTATTCCAAAAGAGTGATGCGCACAGGTGCGCCTCCCTTGGCTACGGCTCCTTCGAGCGAGCCCGGTGGTGTGTAGGATTTGCGTGCGCGTTTCTCGGTAAACGCCGTAGAGAAGATCGACATAGCCCCGTATACAAAGCCGAAAGATACGGTTTTGTGCGGGCCTTAGTCTTCGGTCTCAGAGCCGTTTTCGTCGGCTTCGGAGTCGGCCTGGCGAGAGGGCGGTGCCACCACCACCACACACTCGCCTTTCGGCGGATGACTTTTATAATGGGCAGCCAATTCCTGCAAGGAGCCCCGTCTAACCTCCTCGTGCAGCTTGCTGAGCTCGCGCCCAACAGCGGCCCGGCGGTCGGAGCCCAGATGCTCGGAGAGTTGCTCGAGGCACTTCACCAAGCGGTGTGGAGATTCGTAGAGCACCTGGGT
This sequence comes from Flavobacteriales bacterium, assembly GCA_040374085.1. Classification (GTDB taxonomy): domain Bacteria; phylum Bacteroidota; class Bacteroidia; order UBA4408; family UBA4408; genus JBEIVB01. The sequence goes on from JBEIVB010000003.1 coordinate 1,634, forward strand.
GCGCACTTCGGTGGCCATAGCCTGAAGCCGGGTTTGACGGCCTTTTTTGTGGGGCAGAAACCCTTCGAACACAAAACGATCGCAAGGCAATCCGGAGGCCACCAAAGCGGGTACAAATGCAGTGGGTCCGGGCAAGCACTCCACGTCTATGCCTTCTTCCAGGGCGGCACGCACCAGCAGGAATCCCGGATCGGAAATGCCCGGCGTTCCGGCGTCGCTCACCAGCACCACCAGGGGCAGCTCGGCCATGCGGCGCAAGACCGAACCCAACATTTGATGTTCGTTATGGGCATGGAAAGATTGCAAACGCGCTTCTATTCCGAGGCGCTGCAGCAACAGCCCCGTTTTTCGGGTGTCTTCGGCCAACACCAAGTCGGCTTCTTTCAGCAGCCGAATGGCCCTGAGGGTAATGTCCTCCAGGTTGCCAATGGGCGTGGGTACCAATACCAGCTTGCCCACCGAATTAGGGTTTGGTGTTGCCCAACAAAAGAATGCGGTCGAACTCTTCGGGTTTTACAGAGGTTACCGAGAGGCGGTTCAAACGAATCATCTCCATGCCCGAAAGGATGGGGTCTGCCTTGATTTGGGCAAGGCCCACCGGTGTTTTCAAAGCCTTGTGCGGTTTTAGATCCACCGAGAGCCAGGCTGCATCGTCGGTGGTGGGGTCTTGGTAGGCGGTTTTCACCACCTTGGCGATGCCCACCGCCTCGAGGCCTTCGTTGCTGTGGTACACAAGCACCAGATCGCCTTTGGCCATAGCCCGAAGGTTGTTGCGGGCGGCGTAGTTGCGCACGCCATCCCAGCAGGTAAGTCCATCGGCCACCAGCTGTTGCCAGGAGTATTTAAAAGGTTCGGTTTTTACCAGCCAATATGCCATAATTTTATGATTATAAAATTGCTTCTACCCTTTTCACTTCCGAAACCGAGCGGCAGATGGCCTCTTCAATTCCGGCTTTCATGGTCATGTGGCTCATGTTGCACGATTTGCAGCTGCCCAGCAGGCGCACGCGTGCGGTGCCGTCGTCGGTAACATCCACCAAGGCTACGTCGCCCCCATCGGCCGCCAAAAATGGGCGGATCTGGCTGAGGGCATCCTCAATGCGTGCATGTAAGCTGGTGTTCACTTCCATTTTTTTGTGTTATGAAACGGGTTCAAAAGGTTGGTTCATGCCGGCGTTTTGCATGGCTACGGCGCGGGCTACCTCGGCGGCCAAACGCTGGAAAGCCTCTGCTTGAGGCGTTCCGGGCTGCATCACGGCCGGACGGCCAAGATCGCCTCCTTCGCGAATGCCTTGTATGAGGGGAATCTCGCCCAGAAACGGAATCTCCATGGTTTCGGCTAAGCGGCGGGCACCGCCCTGGCCAAAGATGTAGTATTTGTTGTTGGGCAGCTCTTCGGGGGTGAAATAGGCCATGTTCTCTACGATGCCGAGCACCGGCACGTTGATGTTGGGCATGCGGAACATAGAAACGCCCTTGCGCACATCGGCCAGGGCAATGTCTTGCGGGGTGCTCACCACCACGGCTCCGGTTAGGGGCACGCCTTGCACCAAGCTCAGGTGAATGTCGCCGGTGCCGGGAGGAAGGTCCACCAGCAAATAATCGAGCTCGCCCCACCAGGCATCGGAGAAAAGTTGGTTGAGGGCTTTGGCGGCCATGGGTCCGCGCCATACCACGGCTTGGTTGAGCTCGGCGAAAAACCCAATGCTCAAGAGCTTCACATCGTGCGACACCACCGGCTCTATCATACCTTTTCCATCTACGCTGCGCATGAGGGGCTTCTCGTGTTGCACATCAAACAGCATGGGAATGGAGGGGCCGTAGATGTCGGCATCCACCAAGCCAACCTTTGCGCCGGAAAGGGCCAAGGCCACGGCCAGGTTGGCGGCTACCGTGCTCTTGCCCACTCCGCCCTTGCCCGAAGCAATGGCCACAATGTTCTTTACACCCTGTAGGCTGGGCTTGTTGGCCTTGCCTGTGGTAACCTCGGCATCCATGGTTACTTCTACCTCCGCCTCCTGATCTACCAAATGCTTTACGGCGTTGACGCAGGCCCGGTGTATGAGGTCTTTCATAGGACAGGCCGGGGTGGTGAGCATCACGGTAAACGAAACACGCTTGCCGTCTACTACCAGGCTGCGCACCATGCCGAGGGTAACAATGTCTTTTTTCAAATCGGGATCGTCCACGTGGCTGAGGGCTTCGAGGACGCGTTCGGTGGTGATGGGGGCTTGACTCATGGCGGGTCAAAAATAGGGCAAAAAGGGCATTGGGCATGCACCGTTCACGATTGCAGGATCTAACCCTATTTGGGGACTGATTCAAAAAGCGTGTGAAAAGCAGACGTATCCACAAATAAAACCATTGGATTATAAATCGAACAGACCCCGCCTCATCCTGTTGCAGCCGACCAGCGCGTTGCCCATGGCCATATGTAGCGCATCTGCCGTAATAACTTCCGCTTCGGTGCGCAATTCACCGCCACTTCGCACACCGTAAATCTACCTCCCGAGGTTGGTTTTCTGCTCGGTGCTTTTTTGGCGAAGCTCATTTTAGCCTTTGGTGTTTCGTGGTATCCTAGAAAAATCAACCCGTTATGATCCTCAAAAAAAGTACCTTCACGGTGCCGTCGGAAAAACCTGCCGGCTTTCCATCCATCTCCACACGGCGCAGTCCTACAACACCTTTATGTTATGAACATCCGCTTGCTCACCTTCCTTCTTTTTACGCTCTTTTCCCTGGAAACCGCTTTTGCTCAAGGTGGACAGAAACTGGCTACCGCGCGCATCATAGAAGGCTCCTCCGTTGAGCTTTCGCGCATGGTAATCGTTTACGAAACGGGAACCAGCGAAGTGATACCGCTCAAAAACATCAAACTTTTTTCGGGCACAGCCTCGGCAGCCGAAGTGCTCCTCGAAAACCAAACCGTGATTACCCGCGTGCTCAACGAGATGAGCGCGAAAGGCTACGAGCTAATGCAAATGAGCGGTGGAGGGGAAAACATGTTTCAAAACCTGTTTGTGTTTTCCAAGCGCTGATGGGCAACCGGCCTTCATCTGGCTCTGCCGAATGCCCCATTCATAAAACCTTATAAAACGTTTTCTCCTGCTGTCCATCCCAGCCCACCGGTGTGTATGGCCAGTACTGACCCGGGCGGTTTTGGGTGTACGCTGAGGCAGTGCGACAGGGCCCAAAAGAGTCGGCACGTGTATACCCGATCGGCCGTTACGCCCGTATCCTGCTCCCAATCCAGCATCCAGCTTTTCAGCCAGGGCGGGCAGATGCCGAAGCGGGCAATTTCCGGCTCTGTGATCCAGTGCAGGCGTTGGGGTGGCGCCTCAGACCGAGCCAAGGAAAGCACCCGTTCATGTAGATCCCGGGAAGGGCCTTTTATGGCCGGAAAAGCCCAGAGCTCCACCTCGTGCGGCAAGGCCCGGTGCAAGGCAGCAGCCGTGGTTCCGGAGCCCACGCTAAGGGCCACCACGCGGGTGTGGGGTGGCACGCAGGCCGCCAGAGCCGATGCTCCGGCCAATCCGGCTTCTCCCCCACCCCCTTCGGGAATGCGGTACCAACCATCCGGCAGCAGAGCGCCTTCCTGCCACTCGGGGCGATGGCGCAAAGCCCAAAACTCCGCGCGCGAAACGGAAAGCACTTCCAAGCCTCTCTGCATCAGCTCCTTTATACCCTCGGGCGGGGGCACATCGTTACCGCCCCGCACCCAGGCCCGTGTGGACAAAGACAAACGCCTTCCGGCCTCGGCAAGCGCCAAGAGGTGATTGGAAAAAGGTCCGCCCAGGCTCTCTAAACCCACGGCTCCCAACGCTGAGGCCCGTTGCAGGTGGCCGGCGAGCTTAAACACCTTATTGCCGCCCAACACCGAATCGAGCGCATCGAGGCGCAGCACCTCAAAAAACCGCGTAGGCGTAATGCCCACCTTCTCTACAGGCAGCAGCAACATGCTTCAAAGAACGGGGTTCGGGGGATTGTTCCGATATTCGCGGACCCTTTTTTTCGGCCATGAACAAGACCTTTCAACGCCATACCGTTACCGCAGCCCTGCCCTATGCCAACGGACCCAAGCACCTCGGGCATTTGGCCGGAGCCTACCTTCCGGCCGATGTGTACGTGCGCTACCTCAGGGCCATTGGGCAAGATGTGGTTTTTGTATCGGGCAGCGACGAGCACGGCACCGCCATTGCCAACCAGGCCTTGCGCGAAGGAACCACGCCTCAGGCCATCATAGACAAATACCACGCCCTAAACCGCGATGCCTTTCAGCAACTGGGCATATCGTTTGACATATACCACCGCACCAGCGAACCCCTGCACCACCAAACCGCCCAGGAATTCTTTCTGCGCCTGTACGAAACGGGCAACCTCGTGGCCGAAGAAACGGAGCAGTACTTCGATGAAGAGGCCGGAAAATTTTTGGCCGACCGCTACATCATGGGCACCTGCCCCAAGTGCAGCAACGAAAAAGCCTATGGCGACCAATGCGAACGCTGCGGAACCGAGCTCAGTCCAACCGAGCTGTTGAACCCCCACTCTTTGCTTTCGGGCAAGGCACCCGTGTTGCGCAAAACCACCAACTGGTTTTTGCCTATGGACAAGCTGGAGTCGGGCATAGTGGCCTACCTCGAGGGGCATCCGGAATGGAAAAGCCATGTGCTGGGCCAATGCAGAAGCTGGATATCGGATGGATTAAAGCCCCGGGCCATGACCCGCGACCTCGACTGGGGCGTGCAGGTGCCCTTGCCTGAGGGAGCCGGAAAAGTTTTATATGTTTGGTTTGATGCCCCCATTGGCTACATATCCGCCACCAAGCAATGGGCAGCAGACCATGGTAAAGATTGGAAACTCTACTGGCAAGATCCAGGCACCCGACTCGTGCACTTTATTGGAAAAGACAACATCGTATTTCACTGCATCACCTTCCCCATGATGCTTATGGCCCACGGGGGCTATGTATTGCCGGACCAGGTGCCCGCCAACGAGTTTATGAACCTCGAAGGCGATAAAATGAGCACCAGCAGGCAATGGAGCATAGAGATGGACGAATACCTGAGGGCCTTCCCGGGCAAAGAAGACGTCTTGCGGTATTACCTTCTTTCTATATTACCGGAAAGCAAAGACAGCGAGTTTACCTGGAAAGACTACCAGGCGCGCAACAACAATGAGCTGGTAGCCATCTTGGGCAACTTTGTAAACCGCTCGTTGGTGCTCACCCAGAAATACTTCAACGGGGTGGTGCCGGCGGCCCACGAATACACCCGCGAAGACCTTCTGCTGATGGAAGAAGCGGCGCGTTTTCCGGAGCGCATAGGTGCGGCCTTGGAGGCCTTTCGGTTCCGCGAGGCCTTGCAGGAATTGATGAACCTTGCGCGCTTGGGCAACAAATACCTGGCCGATACCGAGCCCTGGAAACTCATGCAGAGCGACGAAAAGCGGGTGCGCACCGTGTTGAACTTGGCCTTGCAGTTGAGTGCATCCCTCAGCACCCTGATGGAACCCTTCTTGCCGTTTACCGCCGAGCGCCTGCGCAGCATGCTGCGCATTGGGAAACTATCGTGGACACAAGCCGGCAACCTCCATCACCTGGGCGAAGGACATGTGTTGGACGCACCGTTTTTGCTCTTCGACAAAGTAGACGACGAAACCGTAGCCCGCCAGGTAGAGGCCCTTCACGCAAAAAAAGCGGCCTTGCCGGCAGAGGCTCATGTTGCCCAACCCCAAAAGCCCGAAACCACCTTTGAAGCCTTCAACGCCATGGATTTGCGGGTGGCTACCATTGTTGCTGCCGAGCGCGTGCCCAAGACCGATAAGCTCCTGAAACTCACCGTAGATACCGGCCTCGATAAAAGAACCGTTGTATCGGGCATTGCTGAGTGGTTCAACCCCGACACCCTTCCGGGAACCCGCGTGTTGATTTTGATTAACTTAGCACCTCGAAAAATAAAGGGCATTGAATCGAACGGCATGATTTTGCTGGCCGAAAATGCCCGGGGCCAACTGGCCATGGTGCCGCAACTCACCGAGGATATGGAAAACGGCGCTGTGGTCAAATAATCACCCAACGCTCTTTTCATACTGGCGCCGTAGTTCAATGGATAGAATAGAAGTTTCCTAAACTTTTGATGTGGGTTCGATTCCCGCCGGAGCCACTATTTTTACAACACAATGGCTGTATTTTTTACTTCCCTTTTTAAAAAAAAGTGGCCAGCAGCCATTTCCTGCGCAGGGTGGTGGATGACCTTTTTCATGGGGGCTACAGCCCAGCCCGTGCAATGGGGAAGCAGTGGATATATAGAATACCAGCAAGGCACCCTCCCATTGGTGATATCGGTGCCGCATGGTGGCGAACAAGAGCCTGCGTCCATTCCAAATCGTACGTGCAACAATGCCGTTCTGGTAACCGATGCCAATACCGTAGAGGTGGCGCTGGCCATAAAATCTTCCTTATATGCTCTTACCGGCTGCTACCCGCACATCATCGTTTGCCACCTGCATAGAAGCAAGCTCGACTGCAACCGAAACCTATCCGATGGGGCTTGTGGCAATACCACAGCTGGTCAGGCCTGGAGCGAATTTCATAACTTTATAAATGTTGCCCAAAATACCGCGCAGGCGGCTTATCCAAGTAAAGTGTTTTTTATGGATCTGCACGGCCACGGCAACCCCATTCAACGCATAGAGTTGGGGTATTTGCTCTACGACGACGAGCTCGCCTTGACCGACTCCACACTCAACACGCCGACCTACATAGGCTACAGCTCCATTCGGCATCTGGCAAACAACAACGTTGGCAACCTCAACCACGCTCAACTGCTTAGGGGCAGCACAGCCTTGGGTACGCTTTTGGGAAATGGTGGTTATCCGTCGGTACCCAGCCAACAAATTCCGATGCCTGGCCTCAGCACCAACTATTACAGCGGCGGCTACATTCTTGCAAACCACAGCAGCTACGTATCCGGCATCTTAACCGACGGCGTGCAAATGGAGCTCAACTTCACCGGCATACGCGATACTCCAACCAACATATCGCGGTTTGCCGACAGCGCTGCAGTGGCAATCGTAAATTACCTCAATCTGAACCTAGGGTTTGAGGTTGGTGGTTGCGCACCCAGTGCAGTCGAAGCCCCAGGGCTCCAATCGAACTTGTCTTTAGCACCCAACCCCCTCAAACCGGGTGAGAAACCCAGGTTTCTTGGTTTAACCTCCACTATAATCTTTGAGCTGTATAATGGTTTAGGGGCTTGTGTCTGGAGAGGTGAAGCTCACCATCAGGACGGCGCCACAAATTGGCCGTTTCTAAAACCGGGATTGTATTGGATGAGGGTAAGCAGCAATTTCAATCCGGCACTTTCATGTTCGGGTAAAGTTTCGTTCCCTCTACTCATTCAGGAGTGATTTTTTAGACCATAAGGGTATTTTAATTTTAGTCAAAAAACGAATCCTTATGGAAATAGTTGGATGAAACGAACTAGGTCATGCATGCCAGCTCTTCCAATAGAATGTTTACATACTTTTCCATGTGTACGCCCGGTATGTACGAGAAGGCTTAATTTTTTAAAAAATAAAAATCTCAATCTCCAAAATCATCCAATGCCGCAATCACCTTCTGCACGTCCGATTCCTGAACATCGAGATGGGTAACCATGCGTATGGTTTGACCGGAAAAGCTGCTCACCAAAATTCCTTTCTCCTTCAAGTGGGCCGCGAAATCTGCTCCCTTAATGGCATCGCCCAATTCGAACAACACAATGTTGGTTTTGCCAAAAAACATGTGGCATATCCAACTTTTTTTATCTAGGGCATCGTACAATTGGCGAGCCTTAAGGTGGTCTTCCTTAAGTTTGGGTATGTTGTGCTTTAGGGCATAGAGGCCTGCTGCCGCCAGAAATCCGGCTTGGCGCATGCCTCCACCCAAACGCTTCCGAACCCTTCTGGCTTCCTTTATAAAATCTTTGGGACCCAGCAGTACAGAACCAACCGGAGCTCCCAGCCCTTTAGACAGGCAAACAGAAATGCTGTCGAATTGCTTACCGTAATCTTCAGGGGTTTCCGATGTTTCGGTGAGGGCATTAAAGATGCGCGCACCATCGAGATGAAAGCCCAATCCTTTTTTCCTGCACAAGGCTTGAATTTCTTTTATTTCATTAAAATTATAATAACTACCTCCGGCTCGATTCACGGTGTTCTCCAAACAAACCAATCGGGTTTTAGCCAACCAGTCTTGGTCTGCGTTTATGGCGGGTAGTATTTGAGCGGCATTCAAGCACCCGTTTAGGCCGTGCAACACTTTGGGCTGCACTTGAGAGTTGGCGGCAATGCCTGCGCCTTCGTAATTTAAAATATGGGCAGAGGCGTCGCAGATGAGCTCGTCGCCGGGCTTGGTATGCACCCGAATGGCAATTTGGTTGGTCATGGTTCCGGACGGACAAAAGAGCCCGGCCTCCAAACCAAACAATTCCGAGGCATAAGATTCCAGCTCATTTATGGTAGGATCTTCGCCAAACACATCGTCGCCAACGGGTGCTCGCATCATGGCGTTCAGCATTTCCGGACCGGGCTGGGTAACGGTATCGCTTCTGAGGTCTATCCATTTCTTCATGGGCCAAAAATAGAAACCCAAACCAGCACTTGACCCTAACCCAAACTAAAATATGGGTGTTTTATCCAATTGAGACCGAAAAATGCAATCGGGTTTGGCGTTGCCCTGTATGGTGTGCATCGCCTTTGGCGCAAAGGACAGCGGCTTACTTCCTTTTGCCTCTGCCCTTTCGTTTCAGAGCACGATACTCCCAAGGAGGCACAGGTTGGGAATCGGCCCACAACCCTTTTCTGCTCTGCCGGGCGGCAACCTCCATTTGAGAAAGGGCAGGATCTGAGTTGTATTTCTTGTAATGCCAGGCATAACCTGCCTTCAACATCTCCCTACTCAGTTCTCTGCCATCGGGCAAGTAAGCAAAGGCAAGGGTTCGTTTGTGATGGTCTTTTCCGGTTGAAACAAGGGTTATTTGTTTGCCAAAACACAGAGCAGCCAAATATTGCTTGGCGGCTTTGGAATGGGGCATTCCGCGTTCGGGAGCATCTATCCCCTCCATGCGCACCCGAATGCTCAACCCTTCTACGAGCACATCGTAGGTATCTCCGTCGATTACGCCCACCACCTTTCCGTTTCTCTTCGAAGCCTGCCCCAGCATTTCTTTTTTATTGCCCAGAGCGGGCAGCAGCATAACGTGCAAAAGCATCAGCGATAGAATGATGGAGCGCATAAAAATTTGAGGTGGATGTAGGAGACGGCAAAGTAACGAGGTTTGAATATGAATAGCAAAGCACCCTATTTTATTCACCTATATAATATTATAATAAATTGTTTTTCCATCGGTTCATTTTGCAACGCAATGCACCTGAAAGGGCCGCACTCTTTTTGCGGCTGCGCGATTGGGGAATGGAAGGATGCAAGGCTTGCAAGCGGGTTACGAGCCGGTTCCATTGGTTCCGCCTGCCACAGCCGGTGTCACAAAACGGGGACAAAAACGAGCCTAAAAAACCTTACTTTTGTCGGCCCGATGGCCGTTTGGCTCCGTAGTTTAATGGATAGAACGAGAGATTCCGGTTCTCTAGGTGGGGGTTCGATTCCCTCCGGGGCTACTACCCTTCTGCTTCAGCAGCGGGGTTTTTTTGTGCCTCTTCGGCACGCGCCCGGGGTAGCTTCAGCCCGCTTAATGCATTACCTTTGAACGGTTATGTCTTCTTCTCTAATTTCGGTTCAGCACGTTTGGAAGCAATACGGTGCGTACACCGCGCTAAACGACGTTAGCCTCGACGTTCCACAGGCCAGCATCTATGGCTTGTTGGGTCCCAACGGCGCAGGCAAAACGTCCCTCATCCGCATCCTCAACCAGATCACCGCCCCAGACCGTGGACAGGTCTTGTGGAAAGGCCAACCCCTCAACCCCGATTTGGGTATGCACGTAGGCTATCTGCCCGAGGAGCGCGGTCTGTACAAGAAGATGGAGGTGGGCGATCAGGCCCTGTACCTGGCCCGCCTAAAAGGGCTTAGCCGAGAAGACGCGTTGCGGCGACTGAAGTTCTGGTTTGAAAAGTTCGAGATGCAAGGCTGGTGGAAGAAGAAGCTCGAAGACCTTTCGAAAGGCATGCAACAAAAGGTGCAGTTTGTTACCACCGTGGTGCACGAGCCCGAGCTGCTCATCCTCGATGAGCCGTTCAGCGGGTTCGACCCCATCAACGCCCACCTCATCAAAGAGGAGTTGTTGAGGCTTAGAGACCAAGGCACCACCATCCTCCTCTCTACGCACAACATGAGCTCGGTAGAGGAATTGTGCAGCCACATTGCCTTGCTCAACAAATCGCAAAAACTGTTGGAAGGGCCTGTTGCCGACATTCGCCGCCAGCACGCGAACAACGAGTGGGAAATTCTGTTTAAAGGTAGCCTACTTGCCTTCACCAATGCACACTGGGGCGGGTTCAAGCTGCTGCATCACCGTAAGGACGGCGAAGCCACCCTGGCCCGCATTTCGCTGGTGGAGGGGTTCTCGCTCAACGCTTTTCTGCAGCACGTGTTGCAGGAAGTGGAGCTGGTTGGCTTGCGCGAGTACGTGCCTACGATGAACGAGGTGTTCATCCGTCAGGTAAGCGGGCAGGAGGTTGTGCCGGAAGGCAATTTTACAGAATGAACGATATAAAAACTGAGTCGAAAACTGTCCTTAACAATCCGCTTCAGCAATGGTGGGGCACAGATGCCTCTCGCCCATGGCTGGTGGCCGGGCCCTGCAGTGCAGAAACCGCGGATCAGGTGATGGAAACGGCCCGGGGCATAGCCTCGTGGGCTCCCCAAGCCGTTTTCCGTGCCGGCTTGTGGAAACCCCGCACCCGTCCGGGCTCTTTCGAGGGTGTTGGCAACGCGGGGTTGGCATGGCTGCAGCAGGTAAAGGCCGAAACAGGGCTGCGCACCGCAACCGAAGTGGCTACGCCCGCTCATCTCGAGGCCTGCGTAAACGCAGGTATTGATTTGGTTTGGATAGGCGCACGCACCGTAGCCAACCCGTTCTCCGTTCAGGCCCTAGCCGATGCTTTGCGCGATTTGCCCCAGCTGCCGGTTCTGGTTAAAAACCCCATCAACCTCGATTTGGAGCTTTGGACCGGAGCGTTGGAGCGTATGCAGCAAGCCGGCATCACCCGCCTGGGGGCCATACACCGGGGCTTTCACGCCCTCAACCCCAACGAATACCGCAACCCACCGCACTGGGATCTGGTGATCCAATTCCGTACCCGATTCCCCGAAGTGCCGCTCTTGTGCGATCCAAGCCACATTTCGGGCAGCCCAAACCTATTGCCCCAGGTTGCGCAAAAAGCTTTGGACTTGGATGCCGTTGGTTTGATGATTGAAACCCACATCAACCCCACGAAAGCGTGGAGCGATGCGGCGCAACAAATCACACCCGAGCATCTGAAACAGATGGTAGAAGCCCTGCACGTGCGCCAGCCCAACAGCCCCAATCCGGTGTTTCGCGATAAGCTGGAAGCGTTGCGGAAAGAGATAGATGGATTGGATGCCGAACTGCTGAACGTGCTGGCGAGGCGCATGAGCATTTCCCGCAAGATTGGCGCCTATAAAGAAGCGCATCACATCACCATATTTCAATTGGAGCGCTGGATGCAGGTGCTCCGCGACCAAAAGCAATGGGGCATCCTGGCGGGCTTCTCAGAGGAATTTATTCAACGGTTTTATGAAGCGGTGCACCAGGAAAGCATACGGGTGCAAACCGAGGCACAGAACCGAAGCACCGGTCCGACAAAAGACTCCGCTTAAGCTACCACTGCTTGAAGGATCTGAAAAACGCATGAATTGGTTTGATAGGCCAGCCATGCTTTGCTTAGACTAAAGACCGAGTGCTTTCCAAAACAGGAATTCGTTAGAAGCCTCAGCCTGGAAGGGAATGAGGGAGCAAGCCTGTTGCCCCCAACCTTTATATAGAAGGCGATTTAACCATTCCCAAACGGTTCAACCCCACGAATCAACGGTTCAAAAAGCAAAGATGTCTGTCCAAATTGTTGGTAGAAGTTAAAACGAAAACATGGAATACGTTTGTCTTCTCAAAACACCCCACCTATGAAAACAACCCTATGTTTCTTATTTGTCGGTCTCCTTCTCTTTGGCGGATCAGACGGTGCAAACGCCCAGGAAGGGCAAACCCTTCGTGGCATCATCACAGACGAGTCGAGCCGTGCGCCCTTGCCCGGTGCGGTAGTGGTTGTAGAAGGCGTTACCCCTCAACTGGCGGCGGCATCCGATGTCGATGGCAACTTCCGCATCAAAAGCGTACCCTTGGGCCGTCAAACCATTCGCATCACGTATCTGGGTTATGAAACCCAGAGCATTCCAAATGTGATGATAACAGCCGGAAAAGAGGCCATACTCAACATAGTGTTGACCGAGCGTGTGAGCAAACTCAACGAGGTAACCATTGTGTACGACCGCACCAAAGACAAAACCGTAACCAACAACGAAATGACTACCGTGAGCGCGCGGTCGTTCAATATAGATGATACCAAGCGCTACGCCGGTTCCCTCTCTGACCCATCGCGCATGGCTGCTAATTACGCAGGTGTTATTGCCGGAAACGACTCGCGCAACGACATTGTGGTGCGGGGCAACTCGCCCACGGGTATGCTGTGGCAATTGGAAGGTGTAAACATACCCAACCCAAACCACTTTGGAACCTTAACCTCTACCGGAGGCCCGGTGAGCATGCTCAACAACAACAACCTCGATAAGAGTGACTTCCTCACCAGTGCCTTTCCTGCTCAATATGGCAATGCCGTTTCGGGCGTGTTTGATCTGCGCTTGCGCGAAGGCAACAACGAAAAAAGGGAGTGGATGGCGCAAATGGGTTTTAACGGATTGGAGGCAGGTGCTGAAGGACCATTTGTAAAAGGCTATAAAGGCTCATACATCGTGAACGTGCGCTATTCTACCCTCACCATTTTCAAACAATTGGGATTGAGTGTGGGCACCGGTAATGCCGTTCCCGAATACAAAGACATCAATGCCAAAGTAGTATTACCTACTCGGAACAACCGAGGCAAATTCAGCATGTTTTTTATGGGCGGAAACTCGAATGCCGATTTTCTCGGAAAAGATGTGGATACCTCTAAGGTTGATTTCTACGGAAGAATAGACCAAAACCAATATGCAAAATTTGAAACCTACATCGGAGGATTAACCTACGAACAACTCTTGGGTACAAAAACGAACCTTAAGTTCACCCTGGCTGGAAGCAGTGCCGGGCAGCGATTCAACATGGACTCCTTGGATGTTTCGGTGCCCGAACGAACGTTGTATACCAAACAGAAAGTACGGTTCACCAACCGAAAGTACTCGGCAATTGCCCTCCTTACGCACAAAATTAATGCGCGCAACACACTGGTAGCAGGAGGCAACTACGACTTAATGGACGTTGACTTCTACAATCAGTTTGTATTTGTGAGCACCCCTTTTGAATTGGTTAACGTGCAAAAGCAGGCTGGCCTAGCTCAGGGTTTTGCGCAATGGAAGCACCGGTTTAACAGTAGGCTCAGCCTGAACACCGGCCTACACACGCAGTATTTCACCCAGAACAACCAAACCGTTGTGGAACCTAGGATTGGTGCACGCTGGTTGCTCACCGAAAAATCAAGCATCAACCTCGGCGTGGGAGTACACCACCAAATGCCCGTCTTATACAACTATTTTGTTCAAACTGCCGGTATAAATGGTATTGAACAAACGAATAAAAACCTAGGGTTCATCAGAAGCATTCATTATGTATTGGGCTACGATGTTAACCTTACATCCGAAGTGCGCATAAAAGCAGAAGTTTATTATCAAGAATTGAGGAAAGTTCCCGTAACCGCATCTCCTTCAAGCCATTCTGCCATCAACGATGGTACCGATTTCAACCCGTCCAATGTAGCCAACCTGGTAAACAGTGGAACCGGAAGAAACTATGGGGTGGAGGTTACCTTGGAGCGGTACTTCAGTAGAGGCTTCTATTACTTGGTAACGGCGAGTGTGTTCGACTCCAAATATAAAGGCAGCGACGGTATAGAACGAAACAGCGCATTCAATACAAAGTATGCGGGCAACATATTGATGGGTAAAGAAATAAACTTGGGAAAAACATCGAGCCTATCTTTCAACATCCGCAGCACCCTCATCGGGGGCAAATACCTCACTCCCCTCGACTTGGTAGCATCCAAAGCTGTTGGCACCGCGGTGTTTGATCAAAGCAGAGCCTTCACCGAAAAGCAAAAAGATTACTTCCGTTTCGACATCAAAATTTCATACCGCAAAGACTTTAAACACAGCACCTTGGAAACCGGTTTAGATCTTCAGAACCTAACCAATCGGCAGAACATCTTTCAACAGGGCTACAACCGATTCAACAACAGCATCTCTACACAATATCAAACCGGACTGTTGCCCATACCGTTTGTGAAGTTCACATTCTGATTACCTTTAAGCACATGATTCGTTTCCCGAGAAGTAGATTCTTTTATATGATACCCGTTGGGGTGGGCGTCGCCTTGTTGGTGGCGCTCCTCCGACCCATATCGGAAACGGGGCACAGCTGGTGGTGGGATGCGGGCGTTTCGGTATTCCTTACCATTCTTATTTGGGAAGGCAACCACCAGCTCAATTGCTGGTTTAACCGAACCATTCAATGGGAGAAAAAGCCGCTGAGACGAGCGATCATTCAGGGGTTAATCAACATTATTATGAGTGTAGTACTCATATATTTGGTATTATCGGTATACGATGACCTGGTTTGCTCTATGTACCCAGAAAACAGCAAAACCATGAAGCAATTCGGTGTCATCATCGGTACCATGGTTTCCATCATCTTGCAGGCTATGCTCATTGGGTCTGAGCTTTTTGCTCAATGGAAAGGCAGCATAATAGAAGCCGAGCGTTATAAAAAAGAAGCCGCAAACGCTGAGCTCCAAATGTTGAAAGGACAAATCAACCCTCATTTCCTATTCAACAACCTCAGTGTTTTGAATTCATTGATTGAGCAAAATGCAACCAAAGCCTCGGAATTCACCACCCAATTTGCGAAGGTCTACCGCCACCTTTTAAATCATCGCAACACCGAAATGACCACCTTAGAGGATGAGTTGGATCTGGTGCATGCCTATTGCTTTCTGTTAAAAATAAGATTTGGCATGGGCTTGTCGGTAATCATTGAAACAGACGAACCATGCCGATCTAAGTTGTTGCCGCCACTTTCTTTGCAAATCTTATTGGAAAACTGCGTACAGCACAACATCATCACCGAACATCAGCCCCTAACCATTTCCATTCGCGCAACGGAAGACGTCGTTTGCATCAGCAACAACCTGCTGCCAAAGACCGGTGGCATTTCGGGTTCCGGACTCGGTCAACGCAACATTTCCCTTCGCCTGGCACCTTTTACCGATAGAAGGTTGGAGGTCATGATGCACCATGGCATCTACTCTGTAAAAGTTCCCTTACTCCACGGTATATGAAAGCCCTAATCGTAGAAGACGAGCCGCTGAATGCGAGCCATTTAAGCGGACTCTTGAAAAAGATAGAACCCTCCATAGAAGTGCTTGCCGTTTGCCAATCTGTAGCACAAACCCTTAGTTGGTTGCAGAACAACCCCAGGCCCGATCTCCTGTTTCTGGATGTGCATGTGGCCGATGGCTTTATCTTCGACTTATTTAAATCCTATTCAGACGATGTGCCGGTCATCTTTACCACGGCCTTTGACCACTATGCCTTGCAAGCGTTTAAGGTAAACAGCATCGATTACTTATTGAAACCCATAGAAAAAGAAAGTCTGCATACTGCCCTTCAGAAATACCATAAGTTGCATACGCAAAACACCAGTGCATTGCCCATACATCCTATACTGAGAGAGCTGGCAGAACAATTTAGAAAACCCTATAAAACACGCTTTATGGTTCGCCTTGGAGATCAAGTGGCAGCCGTTAAAGCTCAAGAAATACATTGTTTCCATTATGAAGATGGATTGGTATTCCTGCACCGAACCGATGGAAAAAAATTTCCGGTAGATTTTTCCTTAGACACCCTATGCGAGATATTGGAACCGGACTCTTTTTTTCGCATCAACCGCAAAACCATTGTAAATCTCGAGCATCTGGGAAAAATGCAGGTGTATTTCAACAGCCGTCTCATGTTGGAATTACCCAAACTGCCGGAAGCCGATTGCGTGGTGAGCAGAGAACGCACTGCTGATTTTAAAAAATGGCTTGATCGCTGAAGAGCGAACCAGGCATGCAGCACATCCACACATCTCCACTCAAAACAAGTTGATTCTCTTCTTCCCTAAGTGGAAGTGCTGAAAAATGCCCGAGCCGATTCAGTGAGATATAGGAACAACAGGACAGTGAACTGCGTCGCGACAAGATTGAAAAATGAAAACTGCCTCAAGATAGTCCCTGTGCAACCGCATAACGCACCAACTCCGCTGCCGTATGCAAGCCCAATTTGATTTTGATGTTGCGAATGTGCGCCTTGACGGTAAACACACTGAGATTGAGCCCCGTAGCAATTTGCTTGACAACCAGGCCTTTGCCCATTGCCTTTAACACTTCCATTTCCTTAGGTGTTAAAGATGGGTTGGCGTTTGGATGCCTTTGTTCCAACACCAAACGATCGAAGGTGCCTTTACCAGAGAGGCGGTGCACAGAAAACAAGACCTTCGTGTCGCGCTGAAAAAAGGTAATGTCGGTTACTAAAGAAAGGTTGGAGAGGGGCAGACCATCCGAAGTACGATCCAGTACAATGCTGCGTTGCATGAGCACGCAGGCATCGCCGTTAGGACGGATGTACCGGTAGGATAAACTGAATAGGTGTTGGTCCAACTGGTCGTCGGGGAGGGCTTGAACCATGCGTAAAAACTCAGGGAAAACCTCCCCATTGATGATGTTTCGATCGTCGGGGTGAATGTGCAGCAGGGCCGCATTTCGCTGCGGATTTAGAAAATACGCTTGGGGCAAACCCGTAAGTCCCTCCATGCCGGAATTGATGTACCGATACCCGCCTTTTCGATAATCGAGCACATACAGCCCGGCGGGAATCATGCCCATTAATCCATTCAGTTTCGTAAGCTCTTCAACGCATTTATCCGAGCGCTCTGTAGGTGATTCAGGATAATTGGATTGAAGAAAATTCTTGTACAATACATGATTCATAAGAAATAATGACCGATTTAGGCCTGTTCAAATTAGTCATATTTGACTACATTATTCTTGGTTTAGTCGATATAAATTTGGAACAGGTCGAAGCAAATGTACGTTCTAGGCCAATACGACAAAAAAAAATATGACGCAGGACCCAAATCCGGAAGGCAATTCGCTCTTGATGTTTTTTCTGGTATTATTATTACTTGCTGGTTTTAGCTACTTCTTATTCTTTTCCAATTAAGGAAAAGAAAAGGCTACCGCAGCAAGTTGGCCGCTCTCGTAAGGGCTTGAGCAAAGGATAACGCTTCTTGTGCGGTGTTATACACCCCGAATGAAACCCGAACCGTTCCCGGCAATCCGAATAATTGCATCAAGGGCTGCGTGCAATGATGCCCGGTGCGCACGGCAAACCCCATTTGATCGAGAAGGGTTCCAAGATCGAATGGGTGTACATCTTTAATTACCAAAGACTGCACAGACGCTTGCTCTGAACCTGGCCCCAAAAGGGTTATGCCCGGTAATTCCATAAGTGCATTGCGCAAGATGTTCAACAGATGCTGTTCATGCGATTGAACGCGTTTAAAATCGAGATTCTGGAGCCACTTCACTGCAGCAGCAAATCCTATGGCAGCCTCAATGGGCGGTGTGCCCGCTTCAAATTTAAGGGGTCCTTCGGCAAAGGTAGTCCCATCGAAACGCACCTCTTTTATAATTCCGCCACCCAGTTGATACGGAGGCAAGCGATCTGGCCAATCTCCGGCCATATACAAAATGCCTATGCCGGTTGGGCCATATACTTTGTGTCCGCTAAAGGCCAAGAAATCTACTCCAAGCTGCTCGGCGTTAAGCGGCATGTGAGGCGCGCTTTGTGCAGCATCCAACACCACCACTGCACCCACCGCCTTTGCCATTGCTACCAGTTCGGCAACAGGCAGAATTGTGCCCAGGGTATTGGATACGTGGGCAAAGGCCAAAACACGGGTACGTGGAGAAATGCATGCGGCTGCTTTCTCCAATGAAATGGTTCCATCCCACTCGACGGGAATAACCCTCAATCGCGCTCCGGATCGTCGGGCAGCTTCCTGCCAAGGCAAAATGTTGCTGTGATGCTCGAGATGAGTAAGCACAATTTCATCATCTTCTTGCAATAAAACTTCGGCCAACCCGTGGGCAACCAGATTGATGCCATCGGTGGTTCCTTTGGTAAATACTACCTGTTGCGGATTGGTTCCCAGAAATTCAGCCAACGCCATGCGCGCAGCTTCATAGGCTGCGCTCGCTTCTTGAGAAAGGGTGTGCACGCCGCGGTGGACGTTGGCATGGTGGCAGGATGCATAATCTTGCATCGCCTCCATAACTGCAACCGGCCGCTGTGCGCTTGCCCCGCTGTCGAGGTAAACCAACGGGTTCCCTTTAATTTGGCGTTTAAGAATGGGAAACTGGTTCCGGATGGCTTCCAGTTCATCATAAGAAAAAGAGGTTGCCATCAGGGTTGCTGAAGCCATGCGTACACCCGCTCACGCACCGCGTCCTGAAAGGAAGGCAGCGTAACCTGTTGAACCACTTCATCGAGAAACGCCTGCAAAAGCAGCTTTCGCGCCGATTCAACCCCCAATCCCCTGCTTCGCAAATAAAACAAGGCCGAAGGATCGAGCTGCCCTGTTGAGGTGCCGTGGCTGCACTTCACATCGTCGGCATAAATCTCCAATTGCGGCTTTGTATTCACCGTTGCACCCGGACTCAATAAGATGTTTCGGTTGCTTTGGAAGGCATTGGTCTTTTGGGCATCGCGACGAACGTAAATCTTTCCGTTAAACACTGCCGTAGCCTTGCCCTGCAACGCTCCCTTATACAGTTCGTTGCTGTTGCAATTGGGAACTCTATGGTCTACCAAGGTATGGTTGTCCATTAACTGGCGGTCGTTCCCAAGGTAAAGGCCCAGCAAATGGGCTTCACCGTATTGCCCTTCGAGTTGTACTTGGGTGTTGTTGCGCACCAATGCGCCCCCTGTAGTAAGGGTAAACTGCCAGCTCTGGCTGTTGGCCTGCTGAGATGTAATGGAGGTATTCACCTGTTGTGCATCGGCTGCATCGTCTTGTATGCGCAGATGGGTTACCCGAGCACCTTCAGCAACAAGGGTTTCGCCCACCACGTTCAATTGGGAGCGCCCGCAACCGGCAACACCGGCATAGGCTTCAACAAGGGTAAGAGAGGCAGACGATTCTACCTCTACCAAAAAACGAAGATCCGCACGAAGGCGTTGAGGCGAACGGTGCACATGCAATACCACAATCGGCACCTCAATTTCTTTGCCCTGCCCAACCCTCAGATGAACACCGCCGCTCCACTCGGAAGCGTTGCGGGCAATCATTGGATCGGTGTTGGGTGCAGCCAGGGTGCCCATAGCCGATGGTTCAGCACCTTCCAAAATCCAGGTTATGCTCAAACCATCCGGCAAATCATGGGGGAGGGAAATGGGTTTGCCATCAGCGAATAGAATTACCCGTGCTCCGGTCAATCCCCAATTGGATAACCAATTGTCAATAATAACTTTCAGTTCGTCGGGCTGAGGCACGTCCCCAATGAGTTCTGCCGTCCAGTCGAGGTGCTTGGAGAGGTCGCAGTATTTGTACTCCTCCCACGTGCGGGTAGGCAACCCTTGAGCAGCAAAAATGGCCGCTGCCTCTTCGCGCTTTGCAGCGTGCGTGCTACGTATGCGGGTTTCGTTTTCCAAATCCATTTCGGGGTGCATACGAATCATCAAATGTTCAGAGGCTCTCCAAGCTCGGCCTTAATCCAATCGTAGCCTTTCTCCTCAAGCTCCAACGCCAATTCCTTGGTGCCGGTTTTTACTATTTTACCTTTATATAATACATGCACCACATCAGGCACAATGTAGTCGAGCAAACGCTGGTAGTGGGTAATGACCACAAACGCATTGTCTGGTCGGCGCAGCTTGTTTACCCCGTTGGCCACGATGCGTAGGGCATCGATGTCGAGGCCGGAGTCGGTTTCATCCAATATGGCCAAGGTTGGCTCAAGCATGGCCATTTGAAAAATCTCGTTGCGTTTCTTCTCTCCTCCGCTGAACCCCTCATTTACGCTGCGATTGGCCAATTTCCCGTCGAGCTCAACCAAAGCCTGCTTTTCTTTTAGCATAGAAAGAAACGTGCGAGGCTCAATGGGACCTAACCCTTTGTGGGCACGAATTTCATTCAACGCAGTTTTTAAAAAGTTGATGTTGCTCACACCCGGAATCTCCACTGGGTATTGGAAAGCCAGAAAAAGGCCTTCGCGAGCCCGAACCTCAGGGTCCAACTCCAACAGGTTATGGCCGTTGAACTGCACGGTACCCTCGGTTACTTCATATTCGTTGCGCCCACTGAGCACAGCGGAGAGGGTGCTCTTGCCTGAGCCGTTGGGGCCCATGATGGCATGAACCTCACCGGGTTTTACCGTAAGGTTGATGCCTTTCAGGATTTCTTTGTCGCCTACGGAGGCTTTTAAATTGCGTATTTCTAACATGGTGATGGTGTCAAAAAAATGGGAGCATCAACCCACCGAGCCTTCCAAGCTGACGGAGAGAAGTTTCTGAGCTTCTACGGCAAACTCCATCGGAAGATGATCGAAAACGTCTTTGCAATATCCGTTCACGATTAGCCCAATGGCTTTATCGGTATCAATACCACGCTGTTTGCAGTAAAATATCTGGTCTTCGCCCACTTTAGAGGTGGTGGCCTCGTGCTCTACAATGGCAGTGGGGTTGCTTATTTCGATGTAAGGAAAGGTATGTGCGCCGCAGCGATCGCCCATGAGCAGACTGTCGCACTGACTGAAGTTGCGGGCATGATCTGCGCCCCGGTGCATTTTTACCAAGCCCCGGTAGCTGTTGTTGCTTACCCCGCAAGAGATGCCCTTCGAAACAATGGTGGAACGCGAGTGGCGACCCAAATGAATCATTTTGGTTCCGGTATCGGCCTGCTGAAAGTGGTTGGTTACCGCAACCGAGAAAAACTCTCCTACGGAATAATCTCCTTTTAATATAACACTGGGGTATTTCCAGGTAACGGCAGAGCCGGTCTCCACTTGTGTCCACGATATTTTGCTTCGGTCGCCCAGGCAAATGCCGCGCTTGGTTACAAAGTTGAAGATGCCGCCTTTCCCATCTTTATCTCCGGGATACCAATTTTGTACGGTGCTGTATTTTACCTCTGCATCGCGGTGGGCAACAATTTCCACCACTGCAGCATGCAATTGGTTTTCGTCGCGCATGGGGGCAGTGCAACCCTCTAGGTAACTCACATAGGATTCCTCATCGGCTATGATAAGGGTACGCTCAAATTGTCCCGTGCCTGCACTGTTGATGCGAAAGTACGTAGAGAGCTCCATGGGGCAACGCACGCCTTTGGGGATGTAGCAAAACGAGCCATCGGTGAAGACAGCCGAGTTGAGGGCTGCATAAAAATTGTCGTGCGCCGGAACCACGGTTCCCATATAGCGACGTACCAGCTCCGGATGCTCTTGCACCGCATCTCCAAAGCTGCAAAAGATGATGCCCAGCTCGGCAAGCTTCTCCTTGAAAGAGGTCTTCACCGAAACGGAATCCATCACAAAGTCAACCGCAACGCCGCTCAGGCGCTTCTGCTCTTCCAGGGATATGCCCAACTTCTCAAACGTCTTCAATATCTCTGGATCTACCTCATCGAGGCTGTTGAGCTGTTTCTTTTGCTTGGGTGCTGAGTAGTAAATGATGTCTTGAAAGTTGGGCCTAGCATACTGCACATGAGCCCAGTTAGGCTCTTGCATGCCACACCAAAAACGGAAGGCTTCCAGTCGAAAATCCAACAACCATTGCGGCTCGTTTTTCTTGGCCGATATAAAACGAATTATGTCTTCGTTGAGACCTTTGGGAGCCTGATCTGCCTCAATGTCGGTTACGAAACCGTATTTATAATCGCTGTTGGTAATTTCCTCAATGATCTCCATGACGCCTGTTATACCGAAAAACTTTCACCGCATCCGCAAGTGCGGGATGCGTTTGGATTATGAAATGTAAATCCTTTCCCATTCAGCCCGCCGCTGAAGTCGAGCTCGGTGCCCACGAGGTAGAGAAAAGACTTTTTGTCTACGGCAATGCGAACCCCCTTGTCTTCGAAGACCTGGTCCCCTTCGCGCACCTGGGTGTCGAACTCCAATTTATAAGATAGTCCGCTGCACCCTCCGCCCTCAACACCCACCCGGATGAAGCTGTCAACCGGTTTGTGCTCCTGAGCAAGGAGCGACTGAACTTGCGCTTTCGCCGACTCTGAAACGGTAATCATGATCCAAAAAAGGTTTATTTAGACTGATTCTAAATTCTGCTGCAAAGGTAGGCAGAATTTAGGCTTCCGAGGTTATGAACAAGAAATTAACCCAAAAGTTTACGGAGATGCAAGGGTCATCTAAGAAAGGATCTGAACCAAGGCGTTGGGGAAAAGACCCAGAGCCAATAAGCCTACCAAACAGGTCCAAATGACGATGCGTTGTGCCATGGGCACAGCTACCGCTCCAAGCTCATCGCCGCCCTTTGCAAAGAGGGTTGCCATTAATCTAAGGTAATACCAAACGCCTACCAGAGAGGCCAGTACAGCCACCAACACCACCCAGATGTGTCCGCTGTGTATGGCGTTTACAAAGAGATAATACTTACCAAAGAAGCCGGCCATGGGTGGAATGCCGGCAAGGGAAAACAGGGCAATGCTGAGGCTCACCGCCAAAAAAGGATTCCGGCGAAACAAGCCGCGGAAAGCCTCTGCATGATCGCTCTGGGTAGATTCCGAAACCAGATAGAGCACCGAAAAGGCCAAGACCCCACCCAAGCTGTAGGCCAAGGTGTAAAAGAGAATGGCATTTCCGTTGGCAGCTGAAGGCAAGCTTATGGAGAGTATGCCCAGCATCAAATACCCGGCGTGGGCTATGGAAGAATAGGCCAGCATGCGCTTCACATTCTCCTGAACCAAAGCCGTGATGTTCCCAACCAACAGGGTAAGCACAGCAAGCACTTCGGCCAAGATGAGCCAAGTACCGCCCACTTGAGCAAAGCAGGTGTTGAAAAGACGGAAGAAAGCAGCAAAAGCAGCGGTTTTCACCACGGTAGACATCAAAGCCGTTACCTGAGTTGGGGCACCGGTGTATACATCGGGCGCCCAAAAATGAAAGGGAACAGCCGAAACTTTAAAGGCCATAGCACAAAAGATGAGCACCACGCCCAAGTAAAACATAGGCGGATACTGGCCATTCATGGTTTTTACGTAATCGGCAATGGTGTGCACATGAAAGGCTCCGGTTACGCCGTAGACAAGGGCAATGCCCATAAGCAGAAAGCCGGTGGCAAAAGAACCCATGAGAAAGTATTTGAGGGCAGCTTCGTTGGAGTTGAGGCTGTTCTTGCGGCTTCCGGCCAATACATATAGGGGAATCGATAAGGTTTCTATACCCAAAAAGAGCATCACAAGGTTGCCATAGGATGCCATCATCATGGCCCCGGTAAGCGCAAAGGCACTCAAGGAAAGAGTATCGGTGATGTGGGTGTGCTCTTCAAAGTCTGCCCGAGAGCCAATGAGCCAAAGAAAGAAGGTGAAGCACATGACCAAGGTGAAGGCAATGGCCATGTTATCGAACACCAACATGTTGTTGAAGAAGTGGTGCGCCGGAGCATTCCAGTCGTACACAGCAGAAGCCATGGCCCCAATAAGACCCAAAAGCATGAGGGGAAACACCCACTTGCGAAAGCGGAACACCTCTGAAAGCAGGGCGATTACCCCTATGCCAGCAAGAAAAATTAGCGATTTCATTTCCGATTCGGTGTTGGGTGGGGATTTGGTGATGTTAGGGTTTCAACCATGTGCCTATTGCGTTCTCTGTTTGAAGAAATCAACGTGGGTGCACGAGGCTTAATAGCTGCTCTACCGCAGGTGCAGAAATATCGAGCAAGGGTTTTGGATACACTCCTAATGCTATAATAAGAGCTACCATAGGGTAGAGCACCAGACGCTCGTGGCTGCTGAGCTCGGCAAAAATACCGGTAGATTTTCCGGCCTCACCCAGCATGGTGCGCTGGTAGGCGCGCAGCATGTACACAGCACCCAGAACAACGGTGAGTCCGGCAACAGCAGTGGCTGCAGCGCTCCACTGGTAGAGTCCGGCCAACAGCAGAAACTCACCCACAAAGCCGTTGGTGAGAGGCAGAGCCACCGCGCCGAGGGTTACCACCAGAAAGATGGCGGCAAATCCGGGCGCCTGGCTGCGCACGCCGCCCAAAGCAGAAAGCTCTCGGGTGCCGGTGCGCGCCTCGATGCGGTCTATGATGTAGAAGAGGCAGAAGACGCTGATGCCGTGACTCACCATCTGAAAGAGCGCTCCTTGAAAGGCCTGCACGTTGGCAGCCATAAGGCCCGCCGCCATAAGACCAACGTGTGAAATGGAAGAGTAGGCAATGAGGCGCTTAAAATCGGTTTGCACCAGGGCTATGCAGGCCCCATACACGATGCCCGTAACCGCTAGGCCGATGGCCAGAGCGCTCCACTGCGCTGCACCCAAAGGCACCACGGGCAACAGCCAGCGCATTACGCCATAGGTTCCCATCTTAAGCATAATGCCCGATAAAAGCATGGTACCTTGAACCGGGGCTTCGGTATAGGTATCGGGCTGCCAGGTGTGCAGGGGAAAGATGGGCATCTTAATGGCAAAGGCCAGAAAGAGCAGCCAAAAGACCCAGCTTTGTGTCTCTGCCGAAAGATGGCTGCCCGTGGCACACAAAACCTGGAGGTCGAAGCTGTGTGCACCCGGGGTGTGCAAATAAACCACCACCAATCCCACCAGCATCAACAAAGAGCCGGTGAGGGTGTACACAAAGAACTTCAAAGGTGTGCGGGCGTTCTCTCCACTGCTCCACATCATAACAATGAACCAGATGGGCAACAGGGCCAGCTCCCAAAAGATGTAGAAAAGGAACCCATCCTGAGCGGTGAACACCCCAACCAATGCGCTTTGCATGAGCAGGGTGAGCGCATAGAAGGATGAAGGACGAGCCGACTCAGCACCGGAGGATAGCAAAATAAAAGGGACCAATAGGTTGGTAAGCAACACCAGCACGAGGCTGATGCCATCCATGCCCACATGAAAATGAATGCCCAAACTGGGAATCCACGGAAGGTCCAACACATACTTGGGAGCGGCCGGACTGCCTGCGGTAAAAACCAAAGCGAGGGTGATGAGCAACTGGAGGGCAGATACGCCCACTGCAAGGTTGCGGGAACCGTTGCCCGGGATGGCAAACAAAAAAAGAGAGGCCACCAAAGGCAAGGCAATCAGCAGGGCAGTAAGCATAGAGGCAGTTTGGTGTTCGGTTGTTGGCGGGCCAAAATTCGTGATTTATGCCTAATGTCCAAAGGAAACAGTAGGCGCAATGCGCTTAGGTGAGACGGAAATGTTCGGTGGCCATCTGCATGATCTCTCCACCTATGGCCAAAGAGGCTGTGGCTGCGGGCGATGGCGCGTTGAGGACATGCAGGGCGTTTCCACTTTTTTCCATTTTAAAATCATCAATCATCTCACCTTCCGGAGCAAGGGCCATGGCCCTAACCCCAGCACGCCCCGGCTCTATGTCGTCCATTTCCAGGCTGGGAATGAGCTTGTTGAGGCGCTTGAGAAAGAGGCGCTTAGAGAAGGCGCCTCGGTACTCATCGAGGCCAAAGCGCCAATGCTTGGCAAAGAATTTCCATGTGCCACCAAAAGAAAAAGCCTCGGCCGTATCGCGCAAGCTGAAGTCGGTTTTACCGTAACCCTCGCGCTTGAACACAAACACCGCATTGGGTCCACACTCCACACCACCCTGAATCATGCGGGTGAAGTGCACGCCCAAAAAGGGAAATTTAGGGTTGGGAACGGGATAAATGAGGTGCTTGACTTTTTGCATGCCTTTTTCGGTGAGCTCATAATAATCGCCCCGAAAGCCCACGATGGCGGCATCGGATGGAGTCCCTTCTTTCTTGGCTATGCGGTCGCTTTGAAGACCGGCGCAGGTGATGAGGTAGCGGGTTTGCACACTACCGCGGTTGGTGAGGATGCGTGTGCCCGAGTCGTTGCGCTCAAAGCCTTTGGCCTCCATCCCGCATTGCACCTTGCTTTGAGGGAAACGCTCCTGCAAGATGCGGGCATACACGCGGGTAACTTCTGCATAGTCGATGATGCCGGTGCACCCCACGCGAATGGCCTGTATACCGGTGCAAAAAGGCTCTATGTCGCGAATGGCATCCGGGCCCACCAGCTCGATGCTCTCCACGCCGTTGGCTTGTCCGTTGCGAAACACTTTGTTCATGTGCTCGAGCTCGCTTGGATCGGTGGCTACAATGAGCTTTCCGCAGATGTCGTGAGGAATGCGGTGCTCACGGGCGAACTCCACCAGCTCCCTGCGACCTGCCACACATAAGCGGGCTTTGTAGGAACCGGGCTTGTAATAGATGCCGCTGTGTATTACCCCAGAGTTATGGCCCGTTTGGTGCATGGCCACTTCTTGCTCCTTCTCCATCACCAAAATGCGGAGGTTTGGAAACCGGGTGTTGAGTTTCAGTGCAGAGGCAAGGCCTACTGCCCCACCGCCAACGATTACAAGATCATATGATGTTTCCATTTTGATTGGGATTTACCGCGCCGCGAAAATACCCACAACCCCGATGCAAAAAAAACTCCCGGATGGAATTTCCGGGAGCTGGTGCCGAAGGCGGGACTCGAACCCGCACGGATGTGATCCACACGCCCCTGAAACGTGCGCGTATACCAATTTCGCCACTTCGGCAGGGGGCGCAAAAATACACAAGCCTTTGGTTTGGGCAACGGAAGCAACAGGAAATTCAGCCCTCATGCAGGAAAGGAGAAAACCATTTGAGGCTTTTGGAGTTGTATTGGCATCTTTGCGCCCCTAATAAAGAAATGGTGTATGCTGGCTCGTCCAACCTCTGAACGCTTGTTTTCCGAAGCTCAATCGTATTTCCCCGGTGGGGTTAACTCCCCTGTGCGGGCCTTCCGTTCGGTAGGCGGAACACCGCTCTTTATTGAGCGGGGCGAAGGCTGCCACATTTGGGATGCCGATGGACATCGGTTTCTCGATTTCTGTGGGAGTTGGGGCCCACTTATTTTAGGGCATGCGCATCCTGCAGTGGTATCCGCCATCACAGAAGCAGCCGCCTTGGGCACCTCGTTTGGCGCACCCACACGGAAAGAGAACGCCTTGGCCAAGCTCATACTCGACAACCACCCTTATCTGGACCGCATTCGCTTTGTGAGCTCCGGAACCGAGGCGGTGATGTCGGCCATACGCCTTGCACGCGGTGCAAGCGGGAAAAACCGCATCCTGAAATTCGAAGGCTGCTATCACGGACATGTAGACAGCCTTTTGGTGAAGGCAGGCTCGGGCCTGATAACCTTCGGCACATCCAGCTCGGCCGGCGTGCCACCGGGCGTGGCGGCCGATATGCTGGTGGTGCCCCTCAACAACACCGAAGCATTGGATGAAGCATTGCGTCTGTATGCACACGAGCTGGCTGCGGTGATCATTGAGCCGGTTCCCGCCAACAACGGTCTGCTGGTGCAAACACCGGAATTCATGCATCACCTGCGGGCAAAATGCACCGAACATGGGGTGCTCTTGATATTCGATGAAGTGATAAACGGATTTAGAATTGGATTTGCAGGGGCTGCAGGTTATTATAATATTAAAGCGGATTTATTCTGCTACGGTAAAATCATTGGAGGTGGATTGCCGGTGGGTATGTATGGCGGCAGGGCCGACCTAATGGCCCACATAGCACCCCAAGGCCCCGTTTACCAGGCCGGTACACTCAGCGGAAATCCAATGGCTATGGCGGCAGGCCTCGCTCAGCTCAGCCAATGCCTACAACCTGGGTTTTATGAAGGCCTTAACCAAGCAACCCAAACTCTTTGCGACCGCGTAAATTCCTATTCAAAACAAAAAGGTTATAGCATGTTTATGCACCGCATGGCATCCATTTTTTGGGTAGCTTTTTCGGGCTCAGAGCCCGTGCGCAGTGCAGATGCCATAGATCCGCACAGCATGAACCGCTTTCGGGTATTTCATGCCGATTTGTTGGAGCGGGGCATCTACTTAGGCCCCAGTGGATATGAGGTTGGGTTTGTATCGGCAGCGCACACTCCCGAAGATTTGGATTGGGCAGCACACGCATTCTGCGCAGCGGCAGACAAGGCCTGCGTCTAAAGATCGGTATAGGAATTCCACAAATTGGTGCGGAAACCAAGCATATAGTTGCTTTCCCGGCGATCTGTCGGACCCTGTTGGTTGCGGAAGAGCAGCTGAAGAAACAACTCCATTCGGCTGTATTGATTTATGGTGTAGCCCAATGTAAATAGCGTGTTGCTAACAGAAAGTCGAGCCCCTCGATTCTGCTCCAAACGACTATCCCATCCCGGCTTATCGGAGGCAAGAACCTTAGATCCGGAAACAAAGCCCAAAGAGTCAACCCCTTGTGTATACGACACCAGGTGAACGCGAAAAAAAATGCACTTCCATCGATAATCGCCCGCCGCCACCCATTCGGTGAAGTTTGCGCCCAAAGGGTGGGCCAGGCTTTGATTGTAGTGGGTAAAGTTTTGTTCGGGGTTGGAGCTCGAATACGAAAAAGGACTTACCTGGTTTCGTTCTACCACCAGCATTAAATTGGGTATATTAAATGCATTATAATATCGTGCGCCCAGTTGCGTACCCGTCTTCCGCCCTATTCGAGCACCCGAAATGGGCAGTGCATCGAGCATGAATTGACCATAGAGCCATAACTGCGGATTGAGTTTTACCATGGCCTGTGCACCCAACAAAACATTGTTTATACCCTCCAAGCCATATTGCGCTGCAGCCCATCCGGGAACGGGGTTTATGGCGTTCCAATTGAAATACGGATGCTGTGCACTGGCTGCCCTCCATATCACGCCCTGAAAGAGAGATGCGTTGAGCCACGGCAAGAGACGCACATCCAATACCTGAAACGTGGCGTTCTTTTTTTGAAAGATGGGTTCGCTGTTGGGATTGAAGGTGATGGGGCGATTGAGGTTCATCAGGCTGGCAACGGTTACCTGGTAGCTCAACCATTTGTTTTTCAAACATAGGCGCACATGCGGGTAGTTGAAGGCATTGTCGCTAAGCAACAAGGATCGATAACCATGTCCAACAAAGAGTTTGCCATGGCCCATCTGAACCGCCAACCATGAACGGGGCTGAAAAAGCAATGTGCCCGAAGAGAAGGCAAAGTCGTAACCTGTATCCTTAAACCCCTTGGTGCGTCCCATGCCGGGATAGATGCGCAAAGGTTTTATGATTGTATCTAAATACCCTGGCGCCAGCACCTGATTTTCGAGGAAGGTCGTTTCAAAAGCGAAGCCCTTACCAATCCAGCCTTTGACCCAAAAACCCCGGGAGTTCTGCCGCACATCGATTGCCTCTTTATTATAATACTCGCTGCCAAAGGCAAGGTTTAATAAGGGGTCAACGGAAATACCAAAAGTTCCGGGGTTTGAAATGCGCACTAAGCTGTTGCGGGTAAAGCCTTGCTCCAGTCGGTTGGCAGAAGTATCAAAAACGGTTTGCTCGTAGATGCTGTCGCGGATGCCCTGGGTCATGAATGGAATAAAAGGACCGGGTGCAACCGCATCATTCGACAAAAGACTGTCTCGGCTGATGGCCCACTCCATACGCAACCGTTGGCGATACTCCAGGGGAAACGATATGGGCTGAGCTTGAACTAAGCCGCATAAGAAGAAGCATATGACCCAAAAAACGGGTTTCATGCCCAAACGCCTTCCTGAACCACCGATGCGTAAACAGAGGCAATGCCTTCCTCAAGCCCGATGCGGCTGGTCCAGCCCAAGCCGGCCAGCTTACTCACATCCATAAGCTTGCGAGGGGTTCCATCGGGCTTTTCTGTATTGAAACGAACTCGGCCCTCAAAGCCCACAATGCCCCGAATGATTTCTGCCAACTCAGCAATGGACACATCGGTGCCCGAGCCAATGTTCACCAGCTCTTCCTCGTTATACCCTTGCATAAGATAAACGCATGCATCGGCCAAATCGTCAACATGCAAAAACTCGCGCCGTGGGGTTCCGGTGCCCCATACCTCCACCTCTTTGTTGCCCTCTACTTTTGCAGAGTGGAACTTGCGCAACAAGGCAGGCAACACGTGCGACTGCTGAAGATCGTAGTTGTCGTTTGGACCGTACAGATTGGTGGGCATCACCGAAACAAAATTGCACCCGTATTGACGGCGATACGATTCGCACAGCTTAATGCCGGCAATCTTGGCAATGGCGTATGGTTCATTGGTAGGCTCCAGTGGACCTGTTAGCAGGTAACTTTCTTTGAGTGGCTGAGGCGCCATCTTTGGATAGATGCACGACGACCCAAGAAACATCAGCTTTGTAACCCCGTTTCGGTACGCTGCGTGAATCACGTTCGCCTCCATCATGAGGTTCTCGTATAGAAAATCAGCTCGGTACACATTGTTGGCGTGTATGCCGCCTACCTTAGCGGCAGCTAAGAAAACGAAGGCCGGCTTCTCCTCCGCAAAAAAGGACTCAACGGCTGCTTGGCTCCGGAGGTCAAGCTCAGAAGAGGTTTTGAGCACCAGGTTTTGAAAACCGGCAGCCCTCAGGTTGCGCACCAGTGCCGAGCCCACCATGCCCCGGTGACCGGCAACGAAAATCTTATCGCCCGCATGCATCATACCCATAGGTTTAAAAATAGCGTTCAAAGGTAAAGGAATGCCCGGGCAATGCCAACCTTCTGTTTTGGATAAACTTATGGGGCGATGTTTCCGTAGAGGATCACAAAGGCACCTTGACTATGAAACGATTCCTGCTCCTTATCGTTCTTTGGACTGCTGTAAAAACCGAGGCCCAACAACTCAACAACTCTTCGTTCGATTCATGGGTAGCAACGGCCAACGACACGCTTCCCGCTCAATGGAAGACATCGGGTTTTGGTGTGGGTAGAACCCTAGGCATGTTTGGCCCTTGGGCACTAGAGGTTTGGAACTGGTATTATTATTCCAAAGGATACGCCGTAAACGACCCCAACTTTGAGGCCCTTCCAGCCCCTGCTTTTCAACGCCACCAGGGGCAACCTTTCTCTTTCCGTCCCGTTGCACTGCAAGGGCTCTACCGCTACCTGCCGGGCGAAAACCAAGGTGCCGCAGATTCGGCCTACATAGCGCTTTCCTTCAAACGCCGCAATGCAATCACGCAGCAAACCGACAGCCTTGGGTTTGCCCTCAGGAAATTCCCTCCCACCGAAACGTTTACGCCTTTTACACTCCCCATTCAACTCGCCGGAACCGAAAACCCGGACACCTTGTTGGTAGCCATCGTTTCCAGCATCAACGGTTTCTGTGCAGGAAACGGCAATTGTCTGTATTTGAGCGTGGACAACCTTCAACTGTTGTATCCTGCCGGATTCGGATTTGCTCTTGCAGAGGAAGCCTGGAGCATACGTGCGGTTGAAAACAGGTGGAAGATAGAAACGGCTGAAGCACTTGCCGGAACTTGGATCGAGGTGCACAACACGCAGGGCAAGTTGTTGCTGCGCCAATCGCTAAGCCCCTACTCCACCCACATTGATGCAGACGAGATCCCCTCAGGAATGTATCTTATTCGGCTGATAAAAAGCAACGCAGAAACCAGCCTTACAAAAAAGTTGATGTGGATGCAACCATAATCAAATGATTATAGGATAATTTGGCACTGTATCATAAATTGTCTTGGAGGACGCATGTTGGCCGGGCGATCCATAACTTCTATATTGAATGCATTGTTCACGATTCCGGCAATGCGCACCTGAGGATTCAACTGATACGATATGCGGAAGTCGGTAAGGGTTTTGCCGGTGTTGTGGATGCGGCGATACTGCTCCAGTCCGGGAACAATGGTTACGCCCGATTGGCCTCCGAAATACGTAAGCACATCTTCTTGGAAAGCCCTGTCTATGCCCTGCATAAAGCTGAGATACCGCACCGAGAAACCCAGCGAGAATCCATGCCAATCGGCTTGCACATCGGCCTTAAAGGCATGGCGGTTGCGGTATTTTAGAACCCTGCTTGAATCGGAGCTGCTCTTGATGTAGCTGCTGTCTGAATCAAGCGAAACTCCATCTACCAGGGTATATCCAAGCAGGACCATCAATTCTACTTTATTAATTTTACCCATTCCGTTTATACCGATGTCTAAGCCGCGTATTCTGCTTTTGCCCACATTAAAAGCCTTAAATCCGGCGTAGTTGACGTAATCCGAAAGAAAAGGGGTTTTGATGGTGGGCGGAATATAAAACCCAAAGGCGTACTCCACGGTTTGTTGAAACTCCGACCAAAAAGCAGCGGCATCAACGGCCCCTTTAAATCCTCCAATGGCAAAGCCCTGGCGAATGCCCACCTCGGCGTTGGAACCTGTTTCGGGGCGGAGATCAGGGTTGGGAAATACTTTTAAGGCCGAGGATGCGGTGGCCGTAAATTTTTCCGCCACAGAGGGGTATCGGTATCCCTGCCCATAGCTGGCTCTTAAGAAGGTAAACTCGAAGAGGCGATAGTTCAGACCTGTTCGGAAAACGGGTTTCACCGGCAGGTTCTGCAGGGCCACGTAGCGCGTTCCATTCCATACGGCATCGAGGTCGGCGCGCCCGGCAACATCGTCAATGGAGAAGGCTTCAACGCGCACCCCAGCCGACCACGTAAGGCGCTCCCAATTTTTGTCGATCTGCAGGTATGCAGCCCTGTTTATGCCGCTGTGGTTGCCAAAGAGGCTATCGGAGGCAACGCGGTTGAGGATCTGCACGAGGCCGGCATTCAGCATCCATCCCTTGCCCAGGCGATGCAGGAGGTTGATCTCAGAAAACAGCACAGAGGCCCTCGATTCCTGGTTGGTGTTGTTTTGGTTTTCGGTAACAAAATAGCGGTTGCGGAAGCTGAGGCGGGTGCCTTGCTTAAATTGATACGTCACGCAAGGGTCTACGCTGTAGCGGTTGGTTTGGTAGGTGCTGAGGCTGTTGGGTGCCGGTATGTAGGCGCCGCTGTCGGCATCGGCCCAGATAACGAATAGGCCGCCCCGTGAGGCTTGCAAGTTGGTAGCCAAGCTAAGGGTTAACCCTTTTAGTTGAGTAGGGCGGTAGGTGAGGTTGACGTTGAATCGCGCCCTCTGCTCGGTCTCGCCCTGCCGGTAGCCCTGATCGGAAAAAAGGTTGGTGCCCAAGGTAATGTCCAGCGGTCCTGCTTTTCGTGTGTGCAAAGCCTGAATGCCCTGTGTGATGGGGTTGGCACCGGTCCACCATTTCAGAGATCCGCGCATAGGGTTGTCGAATATGCCGTTGAAGACCGTAATGCGGGTTTCTGGTTTTAGTCCGGGTTGAACCGTGCGCAGGTTGATGACACCATTAAGGGCAGACGATCCGTAGAGCACAGAGGCAGCACCTTTGAGCACCTCTACCTGACCCACATTCTCTATAGGCAAGAAACTAAACTTGATGTCGCCGGCATCGCCCGAGAGCAGGGGCAGATCGTCAACCAGCATCATCACCCTGCTGCCAGCGCCATAGCTGAAGCCGCTGCCGCCGCGTATGCTCACCTGACCATCGTTGATGACTACGCCCGGCACCTGTTGCAAGGCCGATTCCATGGAGGTGGTGTTCTTGTTTTGAATGAGGTCTGGACGCAGCACATCCATGCTAACGGTGAGGCGCGCAGCCTTCTGCTCATAGCGCCCGGCCGACACCACCACCGTTTGTATCTCGGCGGCTTTGGGCCGCAGACGGAGCACAGCGGGCAACTCGACGCATGCCGTATCCAAAGTGGCATAACCCAAAAGCGTAAGACGGAGGGTATAGCCCGATTGCGGGCCAACAGAAACGTTGCCGTTTCCGTCGGTGGCCACCGGAGGCATAGTATTCACCTTCACCACCACCCCAGGTAAGGGCTCGTTGTTGGATGCATCCAACACCTTCAACCGTGCGGCAGAGGGCTGTGCCCAGGCTGAAACGGCAACCAAATAAAACAGAAAAAAAACACTGCGCATTGGCCAAAGATAAAGGCCTATGCTTATTCTGCAAATCCCTTCGTTTCAACAACGCTGTTATCTTTACCCCGCACAACGCACTCCGGCACCATGTGGGCATCTCTTGCATCGTTCATCCTGCGCAACCGCGTGGCCATTATGATTACCTGGCTGTTGCTTACTGCAGCAATGGGGTATCAGGCCCTGAAGGTGCAGATCAGCTATGAGTTTGCTCGCCTGCTTCCCGATACCGACAGCACCTACGTACAATACCAACGTTTTAAAAGTGTTTTTGGCGAAGATGGCGCCGTGATGGTCATCGGAACGGAAGACCCCGGACTTTTTGAGTTAAAGAAGATACAAGGTTGGTACGACCTAGGAGAAGCTGTAAAGCACATCAAAGGCATAAAAGAAGTGGTTTCGGCGCCGCGGGCCTATGTCCTCATGCGCAACGACAGCCTCCAGCGCTTCGACTTCCTACCTGTGCTCCGGGGGCGGCCAGCCACACAAGCCGATGCCGACAGCCTGAAAACCAAGCTCCTACAACTGCCGTTCTACAAGGGCTTCCTTTACGACGAAGACCACAAGGCACACCTCATGGCCATCACCTTTGAGAAGGAGATGCTCAACAGCAAAGCCCGCTTAGCCATGGTGGATACCATTTACCGCTTTGCCGAATCCTTTGCCGCTGAGCACAACCTCAAGCTCCATTACTCCGGCTTGCCCTACATACGCACCACCATAGCCCGGAAAATTGCCGGAGAAATGACCATGTTTTTGGGATTGGCCATCTTGGTTACCGCCTTCATCTTGTTGGTGTTTTTCCGAAGTCCTACCCCTGTACTGTTCAGCCTCTTGGTGGTGGTAATAGGCGTGATTTGGTCGTTTGGCACCATAGTACTTTTCGGATATAAAATTACGGCCCTAAGCGGGCTCATTCCACCCCTCATCATCGTAATAGGCATACCCAACTGCATTCTGATGCTCAACAAATACCATCAGGAATATGCAGCACATGGCAACCAAGCAAAAGGCTTAACCCGCATGGTGGAAAAGGTGGGGGTAAGCACCTTTTTCGCCAACGTAACCACCTCCATTGGCTTTGCGGTTTTTTGCTTTACCAAAGCCGAGATCCTGGTGGAGTTTGGGTTGGTGGCCAGCCTCAACGTAATGGGCACCTTCATTACCTCTTTGTTGTTAATCCCCATCTTCTTCAGCTACCTTCCGCCTCCTTCGGTAAAGCAAATACGGCACGTAGAAACCCGCATCATTACCCAAACCCTGTTGCGCATAGACTGGTGGGTGCACCATTACCGCAAAGGCATTTATGCCGGCGTGGTGGTGCTGTTGGTGTTGGCCGCCGTGGGCATGAGCCGCATAAAGGCAGTGGGGTTTGTGGTGGACGACCTGCCCAAAAACGATCCCATTTACCACGATTTAAATTTCTTTAAGCAGCATTTCAAAGGTGTATTGCCTTTTGAGGTAAGCATCGATACCCGCAAGCCGGGCGGTGCCATGAGCATGGGTGTGTTGTATAAAATCAACCGCCTCCAAAAACTGTTTCGCGATTATCCTGAATTTTCGAAACCCATCTCCTTGGCTGAGGCCGTAAAATTTGCGAATCAGGCCTATAACGATGGCGAGGTGCGGCATTACCGCGTACCCTCTGCAACGGATCTGGCGGGCATTTCGCGCTATGTGGGCGGAGCACGCAAAGGCATCAAAACCTTCCGGGCATTTCTCGACAGCACCAAGCAGGTAACCCGCATCAGCGTGCAGATGGACGATGTGGGCTCGGTGCGCATGAAAGCCTTGGTGAACGAGCTTCGGCCGCGCATAGACAGCATCTTTGAACCCAAGGAGTACAGCGTTATCCTTACCGGAAACAGCTTGATGTTTTTAAAAGGGAATGGTTATTTGGTGCGCAACCTCGGCGAAAGTGTACTGTTTGCCATCTTGCTCATTGCCTTGGTGATGTTCACCCTCTTTTCCAGCTTTCGCATGGTGATCATCTCCATCTTACCCAGCGTGGTTCCGTTGTGCCTCACCGCGGGACTCATGGGCTGGCTGGGCATACCCTTAAAACCGAGCACCATTTTGGTGTTCAGCATCGCCTTTGGCATTGCTTCAGACGGCAACATGTACTTTCTCACCAAGTACCGTCAAGAGCTGCGTCGCAACCATTTCAGCATCTCCCGAACCGTAAGCCTAACCCTAGCCGAAACCGGGGTTAGCATGATTTACACCGCCATCATCCTCTTTTGTGGCTTTGCCATCTTCATGGCTTCCGGCTTCGGTGGCACCGCGGCGTTGGGCTTGCTCATCTCGGTTACGTTGCTCATCAGCTATGCCTCCAACCTCATTTTGCTGCCTTGCTTCCTGTTGAGCCTGGAACGACGCCTCATCAGCAAGGCCTTTACCCAGGAGCCCCTCTTTGAATTTTGGGCAGAAGACGAAGACATTTCCCTAGATGCGCTCAAGCTACCGGAAAAGAAAAGTGGAAAGGAACGTTAAAATCAACCGCGGTTTAAACCGCATGCTTATTTTTGCCGTAATACGATAAAAGACCCTATGAAACGCATTCAATTTTTATTGGTGATGGTGGCCTTTACCACCTTCGTTTTTGGCTTTGCCTTAAAACGCAACGGCCCCAGCATTGGCACTCGCGTAGGCAATAAAGCGCCCGAAATGGTGTACAAGACACCCGATGGAAAAGACCTTTCTCTTTCTAGTGTGAACAGCGGCAAAATGGTTCTCATAGACTTCTGGGCGAGCTGGTGTGGCCCTTGCCGCATGGAAAACCCAACCGTGGTGCGCGCCTACCAAAAGTTTAAAGATGCCCGATTCGACGATGGCTCCAAGGGCTTCACCATTTACAGCGTTTCCCTCGACCGCGACAAAGAAAGCTGGAAGCAAGCCATTGCCAAAGATGGACTCGAATGGCCCAACCACGTAAGCGACCTCATGTCATGGAAGTCGGCTGCCGCTGCTCAGTATGGCATAAACAGCATACCGGCCAACTACCTCATCGATCAAAACGGCGTAATCTTAGCCACCGGTTTAAGGGGACCTGCCTTGGAGGCCGAGCTTGCCAAGCATCAAAAGAAATAACCCTCCCAGGGTCCATCGCCCTGCTTTTTTTCCGACCTTCGAAAGCCCATCCACGTGGGCTTTTTTGTTATGATTCCGGCCGAAACCGTTGCCAAAATAATCGACACCTCCCGCATAGAAGAAGTGGTGGGCGACTTCGTGAGTTTAAAACGACGAGGCGTTAACCTCTTGGGGCTTTGCCCTTTCCACGCCGAGCGCACACCCAGCTTTACCGTATCGCCTGCAAAAGGCATTTACAAATGCTTTGGCTGCGGCAAGGCGGGCGATTCGGTGCGGTTCATCATGGATCACGAGCAGCTCGCTTATCCCGAAGCCCTACGCTACCTGGCCCGAAAGTATCAGATAGAGGTGGAGGAGGCACCCATCAGCCCCGACCAGCAAGCCCGCAACGACGACCGCGAAAGCATCCTTCAGGTGCTGGCCTTCGCACAAAAAACCTTCAGCGATCAGCTTTGGGATGACGAGGTGGGCAAGGCCATTGGCGAAGCCTATTTTCACGAACGGGGCTTCATCGAAAGCGTGCAGAAAAAGTTTCAGCTCGGCTACGCACATGCCGATCGCCAAGCCTTTATTACCAAGGCACGTGAAGCCGGTTTCAAGGATGAGTTTCTGGTCCGCTCCGGAATGGTGAGCGAACGCGAAGGCCGCTTCTTCGACCGATTTGCCGGACGTGTGATGTTTCCCATTCACAACGTGGCCGGTAGAGTTATTGGCTTTGGTGGACGCATTCTCACCAGCGATAAGCAGGTGGCCAAATACCTCAACAGTCCGGAAACCGAAGTCTATCACAAAAGCCAGGTATTATATGGCTTTTATTATGCCAAGCGCTCCATTATGGCCGCCGATGCATGCTATTTGGTAGAGGGTTACACCGATGTGATTAGCCTACACCAATGCGGCATAGAGAACGTGGTGGCTTCTTCGGGAACCTCTCTCACCGTGGAGCAGATTCGACTCATTCGGCGCTTCACCCGAAACATCACCATCTTGTACGACGGCGATGCGGCCGGCATCAAAGCCTCGTTTCGCGGCATAAACCTGGTGCTGGAAGAGGGCATGAACGTGAGCGTTCTCCTCTTTCCCGACGGAGAAGACCCCGACAGCTTCTCGCGCAGTCGCAAAGCGGAAGAGGTGTTGGAGTTTCTAAAAAACAACAGCACCGACTTCATCACCTTTAAAACGAAATTATTATTATCGGAAACTGCGGGCGATCCGGTAAAAAAAGCCGGCCTCATCCGCGATCTTGTGGAAAGCATTGCACTTATACCCGATGCCATCACGCGCTCGGTGTATCTGCAACAGTGCAGCCGCACCTTGGAGGTAGAAGAGCAGGTGCTGGTGCTGGAAACCAACAAGCAGCTGCGCACCCATCGCGAGCAGCGCTCTGCAGCACAGCCTGCCGAGGCAATCACCGATTCCGGACCAGGATTTACCACCACCGAAACACCGGCATCAACGCATGCGGCTCTAGACCTGCCCGCCATCAACGAAACCGAGCATCAAGAACGTGATCTCATCCGCATCCTCCTTCTGCACGGCGCAAAAGAGGTGGAGATCGACGTTACCGAACCCGATGGCCGAACCATACGAGCCTCTTATCCTGTGAGCACCTTAATCTACACCGAGCTCAACATGGACAACATAAGCTTCGAAAATGCCCTTTACTCAGAAATGTTTGCCCTGCTCGAAAACGAGGTGTTGGAAGGACGATCTGTTGATGCTCAGTTTTTCCGCACGCAAACCAACCCCGACATGCAGCAATTGGTAGCTACCTTGTTGTCTGACCAATACGAACTCAGCAAGCATTGGGAAGAGCGCCACAACATTGTGGTCATGACGGAGCATCAGCAATTGAAAGATGGAATCTATGGCGCCATTTACGCCCTCAAAACCAAGGTGGTGCTGCGCTTGAAAAAGGAATTGATGGAAAAACTGAAAACCGCCGAAACAGAGGAAGAAATTTTCTTTATCGGCCGTCAGATCATGGACTTAGATCAAGCCAAAGGCCACTTTGCCTCCCGACAGGGAAGGGTAATTTTAAAATAAATGCACGATGCGGCCTAAGAGCCGCCTATCCGCTTAATACTTGCGCTTTTTGTGACGGTTGCGCTTACCTTGATTGGGGTTGAGCGGGGTATGGCTGGGCGTGTTGTGGTTGTTAAAATTGACGTGATTTTTATTCCGAAAATCAATAAAATTCAAACGTTTGTTTTCTTCTACCTTCAGCTCTCCCTTAGATAAAATGCCAAGCTGCTCGAAAATGGTTTCGTCCATAACCGAGTCGCGGTTCCAGGCGAGGTAATACTTTTTCATGAGGTTGGCCACCACATCCACCATGGCCGTTTTGCGGTTGGCGTCGTCCAGCTCTACGGCGCGATGTATGAGGCGCTCCATAATCTTTCCGTAATGGCGGTAGCGGATGTCGCCTTTGGGGTAGTGCATGGGTTCGGGCTTTGCCACAAGAGATTCCGGCGATGGGGCCGGATAGGGACAATCGGCATCGAGCTCAAAATGGGCGAGAATGTGCAGATGATCCCAAAGCTTGTGCTTGTATTCGGGGTTGTCGCGGAGCTGGGGGTTAAGCTGCCCCATGTAATCCACGATGGCTTGTGCCATGCGGGTGCGCGTTTCGCGACTGGGTTCTGCCAACGTTAGTTCCACCATGCGCTGCACATGGCGACCATACTCGGGGAATACCAGAGCGGGCAATTCGGTGTTGTAATCCATGAAGATGAAGAGAAGGCCGTAGCCAATAACAAAACAAAGATATACAATTTCCGAGGTTGAACATACCTGCGGATGGGGAGGCCCATCTAAGCCACTTTCGTACTTTTGACCTCCGATGCAAAAAATAGGGTTGGCCTTTCTCTTTCTGCTCCACGCTGCTGGCGTATGGGCCCAGGATCAGCAACCAACACCCGAGGGCATTCGCAGGCAGCTGCACATACGAAAAGCAAGCGCCAGCATACGCATAGACGGCATCCCCGACGAAGCCGCATGGGCCGATGCCAGTGCAGCAGAAGGCTTTTACAACAACTTTCCCGACGATACCTCTAAAGCTAAATCCCAAACCGAGGTGAGGGTGGCCTACGACGATCATCACCTCTACGTTATGGCTAAATGCTTCGACAATTTGCCGGGCAACTACGTCATACAAAGCCTTCGGCGCGACTTCTCCTACCCCATCAGCGATGCCTTCTCGGTGGTGCTCGACCCCTTCAACGATCACCTCAACGGTTTTAGTTTTGGTGTAAATCCGTTCGGAGCGCAACGCGAGGGCCTCATTGCGGTGGGCGGGGGCCAAGGCGTTTCTACCGATTGGGACAACCTATGGTATTCCGAAACCCATCGCTTCGACACCTATTGGTGTGTGGAAATGGCCATTCCTTTTCGAACCATACGCTTTAAACCCAACATCAGCCACTGGGGCATCAACTTCACGCGCAACGACCTCAAACGCAACGAAAGCTCTACTTGGTCGAGGGTTCCGCGCATCTTCAACATTGCCACCCTGGCCTTCACCGGCGAGATGACATGGGAGCAACAGCCCGAGGGCCGAGGCCCGGTCACCAGCATCATTCCATACGCTACGGCAGGCTTAAACCGCGACTACACCAAGGCAGGCAGCACCGGTCAACCCTATAATGTGGGGTTGGATGCAAAAGTGGCGGTAAGTTCGGCCCTCAACCTCGACCTTACCGTAAACCCCGACTTTTCACAGGTAGAGGTAGACCGCCAGCAAACCAACCTCACCCGCTTCGACCTCTTCTTTCCGGAGCGCAGGAACTTCTTCATTGAAAACAGCGATCTCTTCGCGAGCTTTGGATTTCGACAGATTCGGCCTTTTTTTTCGCGCCGCATTGGGTTGGCATCGGGCAACCTGGTACCCATCATTGGCGGGTTTCGACTCAGCGGCAAACCCAACCAGCAGTGGCGCATTGGCCTGATGAACCTCCAAACGGAAGGCGGTAGGGCATGGGCACCTTTATCGGAAAACTACACCGTTGCGGCTGCCCAACGCATCCTCTGGAAACGCTCCAACATCTCGGCCATTGTGGTAAACCGCATGCCCTTGGGCAATCGTTCCAACCCAAGCACCTACAACACCGTGGTGGGTGCCGATTTCAATTTGGCATCGGCAGACAACAAGTGGAACGGCAAAGCCTTTTATCACCATAACCTAACCGACCGACGCCTGTCCGATTCATACGCCCACGCCACTTGGTTGAGCCATTCGGTGCGGAACTACAGTGTAGATTGGAACCACGAGTATGTGGGCAAAAACTACGATCCTTCGGTGGGCTTTGTTCCGCGAAACAAGCTTTATGACCCCATAGCCAACAAAACAAACCGCATATCGTATTGGCGTTTGGAACCCGGCGCTGGATGGAACTTTTACCCCGCCAATACCCGCATCAACAACCACGGTCCCAACGTGTATGCAGATTTGTATTGGACCGGAGAGGGGCGATCTACCGACCGATTGTTGCGTGCCGGCTGGGAGTTTAACTTCCAAAACTCTGCCTACTTGGCTGTAAACGCAACCAACTACTACACCTATCTGCTCTTTCCGGCCAACCTCACGGGTAAACCCGGCGGCACCTTACCGGTTGGTGCGTATTCCTACAACAACAGCTCCATATCGTTTTCCACCAACAAAAGGAAAACGACCAACCTCACCATCAATGCCGATGCCGGCTCCTTCTTCAACGGAACCAAGTTTGGCATTGCCATTGAGGCCAACCGCCGCATTCAACCCCACAGCATTCTCTCTCTGGTGGTATTCTACAACTATGTAACCTTAAACGGAACGGCCACACGCCTGTGGCTCATCAGCCCACGGTTTGATTTTACGTTTACCCGAAGCGTGTTCCTTACGACGTTCTTACAATACAACACCCAGTTGAACAACTTCAACGTAAACACGCGATTGCAATGGCGATTCCGACCCATGAGCGACCTGTTTTTGGTGTACACCGATAACTTCCGCACCGGTACGGGCGATGCCCTCAGCTTCAACGGCCTTTCCATTGCCAACCGCGCCATTGTATTAAAATTCGTTTATTGGCTAAATGTCTGAGCACATACATCTGTTAACTCCTGAGCATTGGCAAACCTATGCCCTGCTCGACGTGGGCCATTTTCACAAGCTGGAACGGTTTGGAGATTTCATTACCATAAGACCGGAACCCCAAGCGGTTTGGGATCCCGTTCAATCAATGGCTGAATGGGAGCGCCAAGCCCATTTGCGCTTCGTGCCAAAATCGAGCTCTTCCGGGGAATGGAAAAAACTAAAATCCTGCTCAGACCGGTGGATGCTGTCGTACGGCGACGGCAACACCACGCCTCGTATGCAACTGCGTTTGGCCCTCACCTCTTTTAAGCACGTGGGCGTTTTTCCCGAGCAGGCGGCCAATTGGGATCGCATCTACC
The DNA here is from genome assembly GCA_040374085.1 of Flavobacteriales bacterium. GTDB lineage: Bacteria > Bacteroidota > Bacteroidia > UBA4408 > UBA4408 > JBEIVB01. Next base: position 44,513 of record JBEIVB010000003.1, read on the forward strand.
GAAACCTAAAAAAAATAAAAGGACCGTCGAGATTTTTAAACCTATTTGCTTATACCGGAGCGGCATCGCTTGCAGCCCGTGCAGCGGGTGCAGAGGTTACCCACGTAGACTCGGTAAAACAAGTGGTTACCTGGGCTCGGGAAAACATGGAGCACAGCGGCCTCACCGACATACGATGGGTGGTGGAAGACGCCCTTAAATTTGTGAAGCGTGAAGTAAAAAGGGGAAATCGATACCACGGCATCATACTGGATCCACCGGCCTATGGCCACGGCGCCAACGGTGAAAAATGGAAACTGGAGGATCAGATTCAGGAAATGATGCGCGAGGTGGTGCAGCTCCTGAATCCCGAGCAGCATTTTATTATACTAAACGCATACAGCTTAGGATTCAGCAGCCTTATTTTGCCCAATCTGTTTCAGCACGCCCAACATTTATATCCGAGCCAAACGTTGGAAGTGGGCGAGCTCTATTTGCCCGCCCGCTCCGGTCTAACCCTGCCATTGGGAGTATGGGGCATGGGCACCCTCAACTTTTAGCGAAAGGTGAGGGTAATGCCCGCCAGAATGTGGGTGCCGGCCTGAGGATACACGAAATTCTCGCTCACCCGCTGTCCACCCGACCAATAGCCGTAGGTGTAACCATTGGGTGCATAACGACGGTTTAATAAATTGTACACCGTTGCATGTACGGCAACCTCCGGAATCCATCGCGTACTGCGGGAATAGCCAATGCGCACATCGGTGGTATAAAAATCGCGGAGGCTACGTTGTGTACTGCCCGTATTGTCTAGATATTGCCTTCCAACATACTTATGAAAACTGGTGAGGCGAAGACCTTTTGCAGGTTCCCAAACCAAGCTGCCGGCGCCAACCAAGTCGGGAGAAAAAGCTATGGGCGTTTGGCTGTGTACAATGGCTTTCTGCCCACCGGCATCGTAATCGTCGAGGTATTCGGTAAACGAAATCACCCGATTACGGCTGAGGGTAACGTTGCCCTCGAGCGTAATCGTGGAATGCACCCGCCAAGCCCCCTCCCATTCTATGCCAGCCCGGTAGCTGCGTGCCACGTTGGTGCGCTGATATGCGCCCACATCGTTGATTTTCCCGGTTAACACCAACTGGTTGTAATAATCCATGTAGTAGGCGGTAACGCCCATTTTCCAGGAGCCGCGGTTGACTTTCCAACACAGCTCATAATCGCGCAACACCTCGGGGCTGGGGCGGGATGCGGGAGTGGAGTTGATGAGGTCGTCGCGGGTGGGTTCGCGCATGGCCTGCCCAAAAGATGCAGTAAGCGTGCCGTGGGTACCCAGGTTGCGGGTGAGGCTGGCTTTGGGATTGAAGAAGCGGTAGTTCACCCATTGCTGACCCTGAACCCGGTCGTCGCCAAAGCCAAAAAACGAATAGCCTATGGCCCTAACCTGTGCATCCACCAGCAGCAGCCAATCCTGCGCCAGATCCACGGTGGTTTTCCAAAAGAGGTTGCCATCTGTTTTCTGCGCGCGGTTGTTGTAATAATCGCGGGTGGGCCAGCCGCCAAGGGCCAGCTCCGACCAGATAACCCGTCCAAAATGCCGCCCATCGTAGCGGTTTAAGCCCCCGCCCCAGGTATGCTGCCACCTTCCGGATGGGCGAAGGTTTATGGAAAAAGTGGCGCCATAGAAGTGATTATCGAGCCATTTTCGGCGTATGAGGTTAGACGTGCGCAGGGTATCGGCGCCCTGCACCACATCCTGAAGGCCATACAGAGCAAGGGTTTCAGACGGGCGGTACTCCTCAAAATATCCACCCCCTTTGGTGTAATGCAGGGCTGCATGCACATCGAGCCTCCGGCTGAAGCGATGCGAAAAATGCGCCTGATAATAATCCTGACGGTATCGGTCTATTTGATTTTCATAATAAAACCCGTTGTATCGGGTGGGTCTGCTGTTGATGAGCAGACCTTTATCCATGGCGTTTAAATACCATCCGTTTCGGTCAAGGTAAGCGCGAACCCCGGCGGTGTCGTTGTTGTACTTGGCCTCCGGTACGCCGTTCCATGCCTGGTATGTAACCTCTTGCCCGGTAAAAGCTACCAGGCGTAGGCTGCTGGAAGCGCCAAACCAGGAAGCGCAGCCGTAGGCGGCTTGCAGATTGGCCGTGGCCCTATCGATGTAGCCGTTGCTTTGAATGCGAGAGAGGCGCCCTTCCAAGGTAAAACGGTTGCCCAGCAGGCCGGTACCAAAAGCAAGGGTGTTGCGCAAGGTGCCGAAGCTGCCTCCCGAAGCCACCACCTGAGCGTAAGGTGAAGGATTGTATTGCAGGGTTTGAAGGTTGAGGCTTCCCCCAAAAGATGCACTGCCGTTGGTAGAGGTACCCACTCCGCGCTGTATCTCTATGCTTTGAGCCGAGCTGGCCAGATCGGGTATGTTCACAAAGAAGGTGGTGTGCGACTCGGCATCGTTCACCGGTATGCCATTTATGGTGGTGTTGAGGCGGGTGGGGTCGGTGCCCCTTATGCGGAGCCAAGTGTAGCCAATGCCCGCCCCTGCATCGGAATAGGTAACCACCGATGGGGTCTGGCTCAGCAGCATGGGCAAATCCTGACCTAGGTTCAAGGGTACCAGTTCGAGGCGGGTGAGGGTGGTGGATCCCGATGCCACGCGCGGGTTGGCACGCGTGGCCGTAATGGTAACCTCATCAACCAAGCGGGGGGTGGGCTTGAGCTCCAGAGAAAAACCCAAAGTGCCGCATGCTATTGAGGCCCGCTCAGGAGAATAACGCATCAAAGAAGCCTCTACCAAAATGCTGTCCTGCAGACAGTTGAGCACAAATCGGCCGCCGGCATCGGAAACCGCGCTCTGGAGTCCGCTTGTTCCGCGCACCAGCACACCGGGCAAGGGCTGTCCGGTGGCCGCGTCGCGGCAATAGCCTTCAACAGATCCGGCGCGAACCGGGGCGAAAGAACACAAAAAAAAGAGGGTGAAAAATGTGCGCATATCGGCGTGGTTTGGGTTTGGGTGCGCTACAGTGGCCCCGGGATAACCCCTGCCGATATTCTTGCATCCTCCCTACGCCGGCACAATCCGGATCAGGTTCAATGGGTATGATCTCAGCCGCAGCTTGCACGGCACCCCTGTATTGCGGGGCAAACATAGGCACCCAAACGCAATCTTGCAAGGCAACCCGCGCGGCCGGAAAATCTGTATTTTTATGGCCTGTTTCAAGCCTCCTTCATGAACCGAATCCACCTTTTGCTGCTGATTGTTGCAACCGCCCTTTGCTTGGGCTGGGCCTGTAAGAAAGACTCCGACCGTCTGGGCTGCGTGCGCGGCAAATGAAATGGCGTGGCAGGCTCGGTGCCCATCGGCTGCATGTCGCGCGAAGAGTTTTATCAATACCTCGATTCCCCGAATTATTATTACAATGGATCGCTGATAAATCTAGAAATAACCTGGAAAACAACTTCATCCTGCAACGACTGCGAATAAACCTATGTACGGATCCATTCAAGCCCATCTGCAACGCGAACTCGAATCGATACAGGAGCAGGGGCTCTTCAAGCGCGAGCGCATCATCACAGGTCCGCAAGGCGCAGAAATCACCGTTGATTCGGGCCAAACCGTACTCAACTTTTGCGCCAACAACTACCTCGGACTTTCCTCTCACCCAAAAGTGTTGGAAGCTGCACATGACGCTTTGCGCAGCCATGGCTTTGGCATGAGTTCGGTGCGTTTCATCTGCGGCACCCAGGACATACACAAAACCCTAGAACAAAAAATATCGGAGTTTCTGGGAACAGAAGACACCATCTTATATGCCGCTGCGTTTGATGCCAATGGCGGTGTGTTTGAGCCTTTGTTGGGCGAGGAAGATGCCATCATCAGCGATGAGCTCAACCACGCCTCCATCATTGACGGCGTGCGCCTGTGCAAAGCCAAGCGCTACCGGTATAAGAACAACAACATGAGCGAGTTGGAAGAGCGTCTAAAAGAAGCGCAAAGCCAACGGTTCCGTCTCATCGTAACCGACGGGGTGTTCAGCATGGACGGCTACCTGGCGAAGCTCGACGAAGTGGTTGCCCTTGCCGAGCGCTACAACGCCATGGTTATGATAGACGAATGCCATGCCACCGGCTTCATTGGAAAAACCGGAAGAGGAACCCATGAGCATCACGGTGTGATGGGCAAGATCGACATCATCACCGGCACGCTGGGTAAAGCCTTGGGCGGCGCTATGGGAGGCTTCACCAGCGGCCGCAAGGAAATCATCGACCTGCTGCGCCAGCGTTCGCGGCCCTACCTGTTCTCCAACTCCTTAGCCCCTGCCATTGTGGGCGCATCCATTGCCGTAATGGACATGCTGAGTGAAGCCACCACCTTGCGCGACAAAGTGATGGACAACGCCGCCTACTTCCGTAAAGCCATGACCGATGCCGGTTTCGACATCAAGCCCGGCATACACCCCATAACACCCGTAATGTTATACGACGCCCGCTTGGCCCAGACCTTTGCCGAGCAGCTTCTAGCCGAGGGCATCTATGTCATCGGCTTCTTCTATCCTGTGGTGCCCAAAGATCAGGCCCGCATTCGGGTGCAGGTGTCGGCCGCACATGAGCGCCACCACCTCGACCGTGCCATACACGCGTTTACCCAGGTAGGCAAGCGCTTAGGTGTGATTGCCTGACCCCCACATGAACGATCGACCTCGACCCCACTTCTACCCCTTGCTCCGGCACGTGCTGCTGGTGTTCGTTGGGTGCACCTGGGTGTTGGGATGCCGCACCGGAAAACCCACAGCCCCGCTGCCTGTGGCGGCCATCTTGGTGCCCGACAGCCTGCTGAGCGATACCCTTTCCCTTACCTCGGGCCCATTACGACCCAGCAGCAAGCGCGTAAACGACCTCCTGCATACCCGCCTCGACATTTCCTTCGACTGCACCAACCGCCGCGTGCTGGGTAAGGCTACCTTGCAGCTGAAGCCCTACTTCCTGCCCGTGTCCAGCGTGCAGCTCGATGCCGTTGGGTTCGACTGGAACGAAGTGGCCATGATCAGCGGAAACATCAAAACCAAATTAAAATATTTGTACGATGGCAAGGTCATTACCATAGACCTTGGCCGCATGTTTCGACGCAACGAAACCTACACCCTCTACCTCGACTACCTGGCGCGACCGGAAGAGAGTGCTCTCCCTGCCGAAGGTCCGTCCCGTGACAAGGGCCTTACCTTCATCAATCCCATGGGAAACCAGTCCGGCATGCCCCAACAGATTTGGACACAGGGAGAGCCCCAGCACAACTCCTCGTGGTTTCCCACCATCGATGCGCCCAATGAACGCATGACCCAGGAACTGGCCATTACCGTTGACAACCGCTTTGTTACCCTCAGCAACGGCTTGCTTGTATGGCAACAGCGCAACCCAGACAGCACGCGTACCGACATCTGGAAACAGAGCCTGCCCTCGCCGCCCTACCTAACCATGTTGGCAGTGGGCAACTTTTCCATAACCAAAGATGAATATAAAGGGAAAGAAGTAACCTACTACACCGATCCTACCTACGCTCCATACGCTCGAGACATATTCGGAAAAACGCCCGAAATGATGGAGTTCTTTTCCAAGAAACTGGGGGTTGAATATCCTTGGGAAAAATACGCCCAGGTGGTGGTACGAGGCTATCCCTCGGGCAGCATGGAGAACACCTCGGCCACCCTGCATGGCCAATTCATGCAGCAAACCGCGCGGGAGCTGCTGGATGAATCCAACGAAGACTTCATCGCCCATGAGCTTGTCCACCAGTGGTTTGGCGACCTGGTAACCTGCGAAAGCTGGTCGAACCTTGCCCTCAACGAAGCATTTGCCTCCTACGGCGAATACCTATGGCTCGAGCATCGATACGGGCGTGCAGAGGCCGATTGTCACCTTCAACGCCAGCTCCAGGGCTACCTGGTAGAGGCTCAGGAAAAGCAGGTAGAAATCATCCGAAACCGCTTCTCCGACCCCGATGAGCTCTTTGATGCCCACAGCTATCAGAAAGGATCGAGGGTGCTGCACATGCTTCGGTATTATGTTGGGGATGAGGCCTTTTTCGCTGCCCTTAGCACCTACCTCGAACGCCATAAATTCAGCACAGTAGAGCTTTCCGACCTGCGTAAGGCGTTTGAAGAAGTGAGCGGCGAAGACCTCAACTGGTTTTTCGAGCAGTGGTTTCTTACACCCGGCCACCCGAACCTGAAAGTGCGGTGCGAATACAACGACTCCCTTCATAAACAAAACGTGGTGGTGGATCAGCTTCAGGACATCACCCAATCTACCCTCTTTCAAGTGCCCATAACCGTTGACTTGTATTTCAAAGGCAAGAAAGAGCGCAAAGAAATTCTCATCACCAAAGCGCATGAAGTCTTTACCTTCGACTGCGCTGCGCGGCCCGATTGGGTAAACGTAGATGCCGAAAAAATCCTGCTGGGAACCTTAGAGGAGGTTAAACCTACACAGGAGTGGGTTACCCAATACCAACGCGGGCCATTGTTTCTCGATCGGTTGGAGGCCCTGAAAGCCTTGCGCAACCGCATGGAAAACTCGGTAGTACTGGAGATCTTTCACAAAGCCCTTTCAGACCCAAATTGGGGCATTCGCCTTTACGCCGTGGAACAGGCTCGTGAACTGTTGCGCGTAAACGCTTCGAAGAGCAAGCCCTTTCTGTTGCGCTTGGCGCAGCGTGATGCTAAGGCCGATGTGCGGGCAGAAGCCATTGCTCAGTTAGCCCGTCACGATGGCTCAGACGATCTCGTGAATCTTTTCAAGCGCAGCCTCGAAGACTCTTCTTACCACGTAGCATCCGAAGCCCTTTTGGGCCTGTATGGATTGGATAAAAGCCTTGGTTTGGAGTTTGCACGATCCTTTGAAGCAGACAGCACCGAAAACATTGTTTCTGCCGTATCGGAGATATACTCCGGTGCAGGCGGAGAAGCGGAACATGCCTACTTTCTAAATCGGTTTTCACATGCCATGGGTTATGATAAGCTTCAACTTGTGAAGCTCTACTCTGCCTACTTGATGCAGCGTTCAGACACGACCATCAACCGTGGCATACGAGTATTGGAAGAAGTCGCCCTAAACGATGAAAACTGGTACGTGAGGCTATCGGGCACCAATGCCATCAACCTTTTGCACAACATGTACCAGAGTCGGCATCAAGTGGCCCGAGAGCGTTTGAACCAGCTCCAAAAAACCAATCCCGGCTCGCCCCAAGTGCGCGACCTAAAGCAATCCGAAGAGCGGTCTGAGATACAGGTCACCAAGTTGGATGCGTTGATACGCAACATCAAAACAAAAGAAACCGACGCCAAGCTGCTTCAGATTTATCGGAACAACTAAATGAAATCGCGCTGCGCCTGGTGCTCGTCCGACCCCCTCTACCAAGCCTATCACGACCGGGAATGGGGCCGCCCCGTGCACAACGATGGCACCCTCTTTGAAGCCCTGCTTCTCGACACCTTTCAAGCCGGATTGAGCTGGCTCACCATCCTGCGCAAGCGCGAAAACTTTCGGTCTGCCTTTGCCGGATTCGACCCTGTGCAAGTGGCTGCCTTTGGCGATGCACACTTGGAATCCCTTATGGAAAACCCCGGCATCGTGCGCAACCGCCAAAAAATAAAAGCCGCCATAAGCAACGCCCGTGCCTTTCTGGTGGTGCAGCAAGAATACGGCACCTTTGATGCCTACATCTGGCAGTTTACCGGAGGCATGTCGGTGGTGCTGCATCCGCGCGACCTCAGCGAAGTGCGGGCCTCCTCGCCCGAGTCGGATGCCATGAGCAAAGACCTGCGCAAACGGGGCTTCTCCTTTGTGGGCACCACCATCTGCTACGCCTTTATGCAGGCCACCGGCATGATGGTGGAACACACCCGCACGTGCTTTCTATACAGAGGCTAAGCCCTTTGGGCAAAAACCCTACTTTTACCTACTTCGATACGCAAAACAAATGTCGGCAATCAGGTTCTTAGGAAGGGTGGCTTCGGTGCTATGGAAAACCTGGTTTTTGCTGTGGTTTGTGTGCACCATGGTGCTGTTCTATCCCCTATTCCGCATCCTCCTCAGCCGCGAGGCTTGGTTTCCTGCGGCCTTCCGCCTGAAAAAAATATGGGCCCACGTGTTGCTCCTCGGGGCGGGCATAGCCTACCGCGTAACCTATGCCGAACGCCTCCCCAATAAGCCCTATGTATTCTGCCCCAACCACACCTCCTACCTCGACATCATCATAAGCTATTGCATTTTGCCTCATTACTTTGTGTTTATGGGCAAACAAGAACTGAGCAAGGTGCCCTTGTTCCGCATCTTCTTCATGCGCATGAACATACTCGTGAACCGCAAGAGCGCACAAGATGCACACCGCGCCTTTATACGCGCCGGGGCAGAGCTGCAGAAAGGCCACAGCGTGGTGCTCTTCCCCGAGGGAACCATCTCGCGGGAGGTACCCCGCATGCGCCCCTTTAAAAACGGCGCCTTTCGCCTGGCCATTGAGCAACAAGTGCCCTTGGTGCCCATCACCTTCTTTAACCACTACCGCCTCTTGCGCGATGCACCCTATCTGCAAGGAATCTGCCGACCGGGCCTGGCGCGCATACACGTGCACAGCCCCATAGACACCGCCGGCATGGGTCTCGACCAAATGGAATCATTAAAAGAACGCGTAAAAAGCATCCTTGCCGACTCTCTCGCCCAATATCCAAATACCCAACCCAACCTCTCTGTATGAAACAGCATGTTGATGAAACCCTTGTGGCCAAAATTGCCCATCTGGCAAGACTGGAGTTCGAACCCACCTCTATGCAATCCATGGTGGAAGACATGAACCGCATGATTGAATTTGTTGAACAGCTCAACGAAATTGATACCGAGCACGTGGAGCCCCTCATCTACCTCAGCGACGAACGCAACGTGTTGAGGCCCGATGCAATAGGCGAAACCCTCAGCGTAGACCAAGCCTTGGGCAACGCCGCCAAGCACGACAGCGACTACTTTAAAGTACCCCGCTTTGTAGAAAACACCGGTTCATGAGCACGCCCTTTACCTCTCTTGCACTCGTAGGCGCAACCGGACTGGTGGGCACCGAAATGCGGAAGGTGCTGGAAGAGCGCTTTCCAAATTGGCATGGGACCTTTATTCCTGTGGCCACGGCCAAGCACGTGGGCCAGCATCTGAAATTAAACGGACGCGATTGGCGCATACACAGCCTAGAAGAGGCCTTAGCCCTGGCCCCTCAGGTGGCGCTGTTTTCGGCCGGAGGCGCGGTTTCCATAGAATGGGCCCCGCGCTTTGCCGCAGCCGGAACCGTAGTAATAGACAACTCATCGGCCTGGCGCATGCACGAAGAGGTGCCCCTGGTGGTGCCCGAAATCAACCCAGACGAACTAAAACATCACCCAAACATTATAGCCAATCCGAACTGCTCTACCATTCAATTGGTGTTGGCTCTAAGCCGCCTGCACGCAGCCTTTGGCTTAACCCGCCTCGTGGTATCTACCTACCAGAGCGTTACCGGAACCGGCGTAAAAGCCGTGCACCAACTGGAAAACGAGCGCCAGGGCATCAGCGGCGATATGGCCTATGCCTACCGCATAGACAAAAACTGCATACCCCAATGCGATGCGTTTGCCGAAGAAGGCTACACCAAAGAAGAGTGGAAGGTGGTAAACGAAACCCGCAAAATCTTAAACGCACCCCAGCTGCGCATTACCTGCACCGCAGTGCGCGTGCCGGTGGTGGGTGGGCACTCCGAATCGGTAAACGCCGAGTTCGAAAAGCCCATTACCCTGCAAGAGGTGCGACACATTTTGGCCGACACCCCCGGCGTGGTGGTATACGACCATCCCGAAACCCAGCTTTACCCCATGCCCGCCAATGCCAAAGGCCACGACGCGGTGTTTGTGGGGCGCCTCCGCCTCGACCAAAGTCAACCCAACACCTTAAACCTCTGGATTGTAGCCGACAACCTCCGCAAAGGCGCGGCCACCAACGCCGTGCAAATTGCCCAGTTGCTGGTGGAGATGGGAAGGTTTGGGGGGTGAAGGGGGTTTCTTAGCATGTATACTCAAAGCCCGGTGATCGATAGCGAAACCGTTTAGTAACAAGACGAGAAAAAGCAATCTGCCTGTTTTTAATTCACTCTTTTATTTAATAATATAAAAAATGTAAAAAAGGATTGAGGCATTCCCTGTTTATGTTGGTATAAAAACAGCTAACTAACCAATCCAAGTTCCATTCTGTATTCGCGTCCCTTTTATATCCTTCCATTAAACCGAAAAAAGAAAACCTCAACCCCTTCAAATAAAGCCCTACTCCACCACCACCTTGCCCATTTTTTGGGTAGCGCCAATGCGCAGGCGGTAGGTATAAAGACCGGAAGCGGTTTGGGTGCTTGGCCAATTGTTGAGGCCCGTATACAGACGAGCCACCCATTGCCCTTGGGTGTTGAACACATCGCCTCCAAGCAGGTGTGGAACGGCACTTAAATCAAACCCTTGACTTTTATTTAAACGGGTAGCCAGCCTAAGCTCATTTCGATCCATACCTTGTGTATGCAGGGGAGAGCAACGCATTGAATCGGCAACAAGGGTAATGGTATCGGCTCCAAACGGAAAGCTGCCCGCAGCCAAACCGCAAAAATTGGCCGAGCTGCATACCCGGGCCACCACCAAACGGGTGGTGTCCTCGGTTAGGGTAAACGTATGCGATGTACCGGTAGACAAAGGCTGCAAGGTGCCATCGCTCATCAGTTGATGCCAAAGGGTAGTGGGTGCACAGGATAAACTTCCGTTTGGAATAAAGCGCTTACCCTCCGGAACGGAAACGCTCCAAATGCTGTTGTTGCGGCCCGGTACAATTACGGCAGACATGCCATTGGACCGGTGCAACCCATGCGTAGCAGCGCCGTTGTTCCAGTTTGTGCAAACAGGCTTGGATTGAATGTGGGTTTCAATGACACGGGTTCCCTCAAATAGAATGAGTTGGGCGGTTAATTTCAAGCTGGTGCAGTGGAAGTACGGCACATCCTTAAATGTTAAAATAAAACGCCTGCAAGGTGCAATGCCCTCGGTACGATATTGAATTTGGTTGTAGACACTTGGACTTGCGATATACAAATCGGTGAAAGGAAACATGATGGCCGGCCTGGGGTAGAATGTATTTGGAAATGGACCGTAGCTGCTTGACCAGGTTAAGCAATAATTCTCGGGTTGAAAGGACAAGAACCCGTTGGCACCTGCCCTGACTTGGGTGTAGGATTGATCGAAAAAACAAAAGGGAAAACCCAAATCAATGAGTTGCGAACACCCATCGTCGATGTTTGAGACGGCATTCCACGGCACTGGAATGCCCCCTTCAAAAGGGTAAGGATTATAAGGAATGTTGGTTATGGTGTAGCTTATATTTGGACTGATCGTATCCAGTGTAGATTTCACCTGGTCGAGGTTGATGCCCCCATTTCCATCCAACAAGGAAGTAGCAAACGTTATCGATTGGTTGGGGCAAGCATAATAGATGCCCAATGAGTCCATCACCAAACCCGAGTTACCGGTACTGCTTGGCTCTGTGCCGAAAAAGCAATGGCCGCTTTGCGCATGTGTGTTTCTTGCAAGCCCAATGGTACAAAGCAGGAAAAGCGAGAGACGATGCAAGAGGAAAAATCGTCTAAGTTCGGAGGTGTTCTTGTTTGCTGAAGAGTGGGTCAAATGCCCATACTTACCAAAAAGCAGAGTTCTTAGGGGATAAAAAAGTCTTAGGGGATAAAAAAGAAGGTCCATAACTTAAACTGATTATTTGTGTATTTCGAAGGTAATCAATTTTAGATTGGCCGGTAGGCAACAACCGCAAATTTCGTCTCAAAAAGATTCATCCGGCTCTTCGAATGATTTCACCAGGTGCCCATTTCATTTGCCTAAATCTGCCAACACGCACCGCACATCCAGCATCACAAAAATGAGCGATGCGGGGTGCGTCAAACACCGTCCCCCTACCCCTCATTTTTGCCTATCTTCGCCGGTCATAAAAAAAGCGGCACATGGAGAACAAGAAACAGGAAGCCCTTGACTATCATGCTTCCGGACGTCCCGGAAAAATAGAGGTGGTATCTACCAAGCCCACCAGTTCACAACGCGATTTAAGTTTGGCCTACAGTCCGGGGGTTGCCGAGCCCTGTTTGGCCATAGAAGCCAACCCCGACGACGCCTACCGCTACACCGCCAAGGGCAACCTGGTGGGGGTTATCTCCAACGGCACGGCGGTGCTGGGATTGGGCGACATTGGCCCCCTGGCATCCAAACCTGTGATGGAAGGCAAAGGCATACTGTTTAAGCTCTTTGCCGACCTCGATGTGTTTGACATTGAGGTAGATGCCACCGACATAGACCGGTTTGTGGAGACGGTAAAAGCCATTGCGCCCACCTTTGGGGGCATCAACCTCGAAGACATCAAAGCGCCCGAGTGTTTTGAAATTGAGCGTAGGCTAAAAGAAGAGCTTCAGATTCCCATCATGCACGACGACCAGCACGGCACCGCCATCATTACCGGTGCGGCCTTGCTCAACGCCCTGGAGCTGGTGAACAAGCGCATAGACGAAATAAAAATTGTGTTCAACGGGGCGGGAGCCTCGGCCATAAGCTGCGCAGCCTTGTACTTTGCCTTAGGCGCCAAGCCCGAAAACCTGGTGATGTGCGACAGCAAAGGCGTGATACGCGCCGATGCCGATGCCTTAGACCCCCAGAAAGCGCGCTTTGCCACCCGCCGCGACCTGTGCACCTTAGCCGAGGCCATGGCCGGAGCCGATGTGTTTGTTGGGCTCAGCAAAGGCAATGTGGTAAGCACCGTCATGGTGCAATCCATGGCCTCTAACCCCATCGTGTTTGCCCTGGCCAACCCCACACCCGAAATTCCCTACGACGAAGCCGTGGCGGCCCGTCCGGACATCATCATGGCCACCGGCCGCAGCGACCATCCCAACCAGGTGAACAACGTCTTGGGCTTCCCCTTCATCTTTCGCGGAGCCATGGACGTGCGGGCCACCTGCATCAACGAAGCCATGAAGTTGGCAGCAGTAAAAGCCATTGCCCAGTTGGCAAAAGAAGCGGTGCCCGATGCCGTTAACCTAGCCTACGGGGCCAAGGGACTTGGGTTTGGCAAAGACTACATCATACCCAAGCCCATAGACAGTCGCCTCATTTACACCGTGGCGCCGGCTGTTGCTCGGGCTGCTATGGAGAGCGGGGTGGCCCGCAAACCCATCACCGACTGGGAAGCATACGAAGCCGACCTGCGCCACCGCATGGGGCTCGACAACAAAACCCTCAAGCACATTGCCGCCCGCGCCAAGCAAGATCCGCAGCGCGTGGTGTTTGCAGAGGCAGATCATTATAAAATTCTAAAGGCCGCGCATCAGGTAAAAGACGAAGGCATTGCCATACCCATCTTGCTGGGCGATAAGGAGAAAATTCGCCAGTTGATGGAAACCTACAACATCAACCTGGGCGACGACGTGCACATCATCGATTGCCGCAGCGAGGCAGAAGCCGAACGCAGAAACCGTTTCGGCGACCTCTTCTTTGCTAAGCGGCAGCGCCGGGGCTACACCCAGTTTGAAGCAAGGCGTGTGATGTCCGAGCGCAACTACTTTGGTGCTATGATGGTGGAAACCGGTGAGGCCGACGCCATGATATCGGGCCTTACCCGAAAATACCCCGACACCATTCGTCCGAGCCTCGAGATCTTTGGTTTGCGCGATGGGCACAAGCGAGCTGCGGGCATGTATATGATGCTAACGAAGCAGGGCCCCTTCTTCTTTGCCGATACTACCTTAAACCTCGACCCAAGCGCGGAGGAACTGGTAGACATCACCTTACTGGCAGCAGAAGAAGTTCGGCAGTTTGGGTTACAGCCTCGCATTGCGCTGCTCAGCTACTCCAACTTTGGCTCGGCCGAAGCCCCCAGCACCAAAAAAATGCGCGAAGCCGTGCGCATCTTGCACGAGCGCCATCCTGATCTGGTGGTGGATGGAGAGGTGCAAGCCAACCTGGCCCTCAACACCGAGCTCATGAACGAGCAGTTTCCCTTCTCGCCTTTAGCCAAGGAGCGGCCCAATACCCTCATCTTCCCCAACTTAGAAAGCGGAAACATTGCCTACAAACTCATGCAGGAAATGGGCAACGCCGAAGCCGTAGGTCCGGTTTTGCTGGGACTGAAAAAATCGGTGCACGTTCTGCAATTGGGCAGCAGCGTGCGCGAAATTGTGAACATGGTTACCATTGCCGTGGTGGATGCCCAGTTTAAAAAACGCCAAGCCCAGTCATGATCGCCCATATCAACGGTCAGCTGGTAGAAAAAACGCCCACCTACGTGGTCATCGACTGCGGGGGGGTGGGCTATCAGCTGCACATCTCCCTCAACACCTATGCGCGTCTTCCGGAAACCGGGGTGGTCAAGCTCCTGAGTCACCTGTCCATTAAAGAGGATGCCCATGTCTTATTTGGCTTTTGGGACGAGCAAGAGCGGGGGTTGTTTCGGTTGCTCATCTCGGTAAACGGCGTGGGTCCGGGCACCGCCCGCATGATTCTCTCTTCGCTTACCCCCAGCGAGCTTCAGACCGCCATATTATCGGGTCAGGTAGCCGTTTTGAAGGGCGTGAAAGGCATAGGAGAAAAGACCGCCCAGCGCATCCTCATCGACCTAAAAGACAAGGTAGGCAAGAGCGAGCAAGCGCCAACTGCATTCAGCACCCTACTGGCGCACAATAAAGTGAAAGAAGAAGCGTTATCAGCACTTGTGATGCTGGGCTTTGCCCGCAACTTGGCCGAGAAAGCGGTGGAGAAAGTGCTGAAGGCGGCCGGTGGCGAAGAGCCCCAGGTAGAACAATTGATTAAACAGGCCTTGAAGAACCTCTAAGAGGCCTGCGGAGTGCACAAACGTTGAAACACGGAACGCGGTTATACCTCATCGGAACCCTGGTTTTCTTGCTGGCAGTGCTGGCCTGGACCACCTTTGCCGATGCGGGAACCGAGGCTTTTTCCGAGATGTGGCAGTGGGGCCATGGAGAAGCGCTTGACATAGAAGACCCCAACGCCCTCCTAACCTTGCCCTTGGATGCCGATACCGGAAAGGCCGGCAAGCCTAAAGATGCGGGCGGTGGAGGCGGAAAACTGCCGTTCAACTTCAAAGACGAAAGCTGGGATCCCACCGACCCCGGCCACCAAGGCGGACTCTACCTGAGCAACCCCGGAAACGTAAAAGACTCGGTCTATTACGACCCAAAAGAAAACAACTTCTTCTTCAACCAGAACATCGGCACCATGCGGTTCCGCAACCCCTCGTACATGACCTTCGAGGAGTACATGGACTACGACATGGAGAAATCGCTGCGCAACTATTGGAAGCAGCGCCATGAAGCAGAAGACATACAGAAAAAAGCCAACAGCCTAATTCCAAAAATCTACGTGAGCGGCGATGCCTTCGACCGCATCTTTGGGGGCAACACCGTTGACATACGTCCATCCGGTGCGGCCGAGCTCACCTTTGGCGTAAACACCTCCCGCACCGAAAACCCCGCCATTGCCGAGGCTCAGCGGAAAATCAGCGTCTTCGACTTCAACCAAAAAATACAGCTCAACGTGGTGGGAAAAATTGGGGACAAACTGAAAACCCAGATCAACTACGACACCGAAGCGGCCTTTAACTTCCAGAACCAGGTAAAGCTGGAGTACACCGGATATGAAGACGATATTATAAAAAAGATTGAGGCGGGCAACGTAAGTCTTCCGCTTACCGGCACCCTCATTACCGGCAGCCAGGCCCTGTTTGGCATCAAGACCCAACTGCAGTTTGGTCGCGCCAACATCACCACCGTATTGAGCCAGCAGAACGGGCGCAAGCAAACCGCCAACTTCGAGGGTGGAACCCAGACCGTTAAATTTGAGGTTACAGCAGACAACTACGACGTAAACAAGCACTACTACCTATCGCAATACTTCCGCGACAACTACAACCGGGCCTTGTCTCAGCTACCGGTCATACAGTCGAACATCACCGTAACCAAGGTAGAGGTTTACATCACCAACATGACCTCTGCAGTGGACAACACCCGCAACGTGGTGGCCTTTGCCGACCTTGGGGAGTCGGATCGTACGCGGGGCAATCCGGGTGCTCGTCCCAACGAGAAATGGGCGGCGGCCGGCTTTGTGGGTGCTCCCCTGGCCACCGATGCCAGCGGCGACTTCCCTTCGAGCCGCGGTTCCAACAACCTCTATAACACCATCACCGGCGCGGCTTTTTCCGGGCTGCGTTCCATCAACACTGCCAGTGGCGTATTGGCGCCCTACCGCAACGCACCGTTCAACTTCAACCTCGTTGCCGACTACGAGATCTTAGAGCGCGCCCGCAAACTGCAGCCCACAGAATTTACCTTTCATCCTCAGTTGGGTTACATCAGCTTAAACTCGCCCCTCAACAACAACGAAGTATTGGCCGTAGCCTACCAATACACCGCCAATGGCCGCACCTACCAGGTGGGTGAATTTTCTACCGATGGCATTACCGATCCGCAATGTCTCTACCTAAAAATGCTGAAAGCCACAAATCCCAGGGTGAGGCTGCCCATGTGGGACTTGATGATGAAAAACGTGTACAGCATTGGCGGATACAATATAACACCACAGGATTTTAAACTGGATATATTATACAACGACCTTCGGAAAGGCATCAACCTCAACTACCTCACCGAGAGCAAGCTCGCCAACATAGTGCTGTTGCAGGCGTGCAACATGGACAGCTTCAACAACCAGCAGGAGCGCATACCCGATGGTATGTTCGACTTCTTACCCAACATTACCGTTAACCCTCAAAACGGGCGCATCTACTTTACCACCATAGAACCCTTTGGCAGCGACCTGCGCAAGAAAATGATCTCGGGCCAAGATGGAACTCCTTCGGCCGAGGACCTTGTCTACATCAAGAAATACGTTTTTCAGGAGCTCTACGACTCTACCAAAACAGCGGCTCAGCAGATACCCAACAAAAATCGGTTTCGCTTACGGGGCTCGTATTCCGGTTCATCGGGCAACGAGCTTTCCCTAAACGCCACCAACGTGCCTCAGGGCTCGGTGCGGGTTACCTCTAACGGTACTGCCCTCACCGAAAACGTAGATTACACCGTAGACTACGCAGCGGGCAAAGTAAAAATCATCAATCCGGGCTTGGCCAGCTCGCGGAGCTCCATACAAGTATCCTATGAAAACCAGCAGGCCTTTACCCCCATCGTGCGCAACCTCATTGGCACGAACATCGAGTATAAAGTAAACAAAGACCTAGTCCTTGGAGGAACCTTCTTACGGCTTACCGAGCGGCCGCTGACCCAGAAAGTAACCCTTGGCGACGAGCCCATTGCCAACATGATCTATGGGTTTAACGTGAACTACAAAACCGAGGCGCCCTGGTTAACGCGTTTGATTGATAAATTACCCCTCATCAACACCAAGGAGATGAGTACCATCACCTTCAGCGGTGAATTTGCGCATCTGCTGCCGGGCCACAGCAGTGCGGTGGGCAAAGAAGGCATATCGTACATCGACGACTTTGAGGCTACCCAAAGCGTAATAGACCTGCGGCAGCAATTCAACTGGCAGCTGGCCAGTTTACCGCAGGGCCAGCCTGAACTCTTTCCGGAAACGCGCTTCTCCCAAGATGTGCGGTGGGGTATGAACCGAAGCAAACTTGCTTGGTACACCATTGACCCCCTCTTCTTTCAAAACCTGAGCACCACCCCTCAGCACATCCGCGACAACAAGACCTTGCAATCCAACCACCTATCGCGCCAGATTCTGGAGGTGGAGGTTTTCCCGAACCGCCAGAGGCAGTTGGCCAGCTTACCCAACATTCCCATGCTGGATCTTGCTTTCTACCCCAAAGAGCGCGGGCCTTACAACTACGATGCAATACCCACCGGCATATCGGCGGGCATAAACTCCAACGGATGGTTGAATGCGCCCAGCACACGTTGGGGAGGCATGATGCGCCGCATTGAAAACAACGACTTCGAAACCGCCAACATCCAGTTCATTCAGTTCTGGTTGATGGATCCCTTCAACGAAGATTACCCCATACTTGGCAACGCAGGCGACTTATATTTTCACGTGGGAGATGTTTCGGAAGATGTGATGAAAGACGGCCGTAAAATGTTTGAGAATGGCTTGCCCACCCAAAGCCAGCCTTTCGACTCTACCCGCCTGCAGCGCACCCCATGGGGCATTGTGCCCGTTACACCCGCGGTAGTAAACGCCTTTGATGCAGACCCCGCCTCTAGGCCCTTTCAAGACATTGGACTCGATGGATTGAACGATGCCGAAGAGCGGGGCCAATTCCAGAACTACCTCACCGCCATACAAGGATTGGTGAATCCGCAAGTCTACCAGCGCATGCAGAACGACCCTTCGGCAGACAACTTCAATTACTTTCGATCGGCACAAGCAGACGCAGCGCAGCGCAGCATTCTGCAACGGTACAAAGAATTCAACGGCACCGAGGGCAACAGCTCCGTAGACCAGCCGGATGGATACCCCATCTCGAGCACCACCTTGCCCAACAACGAAGACATCAACCGCGACAACAACCTCAACTACAACGAGAGCTACTTTCAATACAAAGTGCGCATTGCCAAAGAGGCCTTTACCGTAGGACAGAATTACATCACCGACGTGTACGAATCGTCAGTTACCACGCCCGACAACCGCACCCGCACCGTAAAATGGTACCAGTTTAAAATACCCTTGGTTACCCCCGACAAAACCGTTGGCGAGATACAAGATTTTCGGTCCATCCGTTTCATGCGGGTGTTTTTAAAAGGGTTTTCTGATTCCATCTTCCTGCGTTTTGCCCGATTGGAGTTGGTGCGGGGCGATTGG
This sequence comes from Flavobacteriales bacterium, assembly GCA_040374085.1. GTDB lineage: Bacteria > Bacteroidota > Bacteroidia > UBA4408 > UBA4408 > JBEIVB01. The sequence continues at coordinate 63,433 of JBEIVB010000003.1, forward strand.
CGGAAATACCTGTTCGATCTCAATGCTCCGGGCGAATACATTGCCGATGATAAATTCAACACCTCTACCTTCGACATTGCCGCTGTAAACGTAGAGGAGAATGCCAGTAGGGTTCCCGTAAAATACGTCTTGCCGCCCGGCATTGAGCGGATTATAGACCCCACCTCTACCAACCTGCGCCAGCTCAACGAACAGTCGCTGGTGCTGAGGGTATGCAACCTGGCCGATGGAAAAAGCAAAGCCGCGTATCGGAACGTGGATCTGGACATGCGCATGTACAAGAACCTGGAGATGTTTGTGCACGCAGAAGCGGCGGGGCAAGACAACCTAAGGACCGGGGAAATGAGGTTCTTTTTGAGATTGGGTACCGACTTCGATCAAAATTATTACGAATATGAAATACCCCTCACCTTTACCCAATGGGGGGCAGCAGACCGCACCCAGATTTGGCCCGACGCCAACAACATCAACATCCTTTTGGAAAAACTTCTGGATGCCAAGCTGGAGCGAAACAACAAAAGTTGGGACATTACCCAGCCCTACCGCTACTCCGATCCAAGCGTTCCGGGTGTAAACATCATCGTAGTGGGCAACCCCAACCTCAGCTCGGTAAAGACCATCATGGCAGGCGTGCGCAATCCCAAGCGCATTGGTTTCCAAGACGCAAGCGACGATGGATTGGCCAAGTGCGGCGAGGTATGGATCAACGAACTGCGCCTCACCAACTTCCGCCAAAACAGCGGCTGGGCAGCCAACGCACGTCTCCAAGCCAAGCTGGCAGACATTGCCGACGTGACCGTTACCGGAACGCGAAAAACAGAGGGCTTTGGGCAATTGGAAAACAAACTAAATGAGCGTTTGCAGAACAACCAGTTTTTGTATGAGGTGAACGGAACCATTAAACTGCAAAAATTCTTTCCGGAAAAATTGAACCTCAACATTCCCATGTTTGTGGGATTCTCTGAAGGTTTTATAACTCCAATGTATGACCCATTGAATCCGGACGTTCCCTATAGCCAGTCTCTGGCCAGTATAGACGATTCCAAGCGCCGCGACGATTTCCTGCGCGCCACCCAGGACTATACGAAAAAGCGAAGCATCAACTTTACCAACGTAAAGAAAGACAAAGGCAAAAACTCAAAGAAAGCCCACTTTTACGACATCGAAAACTGGGCGCTCAACTATTCCTACAACGAAGTCTTCAGGCGAAACATCAACTTGGAGTATGCCACCGACATGAACCACAAAGGGGGCATTGCCTACAACTTCGCCAGTCAGGCAAAGCCGTTGAGGCCTTTTGAAGGCATAGGTTTTTTAAAAGGAGGTGCCTTTAAAATCCTGACGGAAACCACCATAAGCCTGCTGCCGAATCGTTTTTCGTTCCGCACCGATTTGGATAGGACCTTCAGCGAAACACGGGCCCGCAATGTGGAGGATGCCAACTTGTTGATCAATCCCTTCATCAACAAGCTGTTCAACACGACGCGCATGTACGATATGAAATGGGATTTGTTTAAATCATTGAACATAGATTATACGGCGAATGTAGCAGCCCGCATTGATGAGCCGGCAGGAAGGATAGACACCACTCAGATCGATCCCATCAACAGGCCCGGCTACACCCGGCGCGACTCCGTAATTGCGAACCTAAAACGGTTTGGGCGTACCACCCTCTTCCACCAAACCACCAACGTGACCTGGAACGTTCCCATCAACAAAATTCCGTTGTTTAACTGGATTTCGGCCAATGCAAAATACACCGCAAACTTCGATTGGATTTCTGCGCCGCCCAACATTTTGGCACAGCAGGCCGCGGGCAACAACACCCCCATAGCCAACACCATTACCAACTCGAACCAGAAAACGGCATCGGCCAGTTTAAACCTGGTAAATTTATATAACAAAATACCTTTTTTAAAGGAATTGAATAACCCCAAACCAAAAGCGCCCAAGCCCCTGAAAACAAAAGAGCAACTAAAGAAAGAGAAAGAAGATCGAGCCAAAATGTCGCCGGCAGAAAAAGCAAAACTTCAAGCAAAAGAAGACAGCATTCGCAAAGCCGAGCAGGGACCTAATCCGATATTGGCAAACGTTGCCAAGGTTTTGATGATGGTGAAAAACGCCAATGCCAGCCTAAGCGAAAGCCGCGGGACTACTTTGCCAGGGTATCTGCCTAAAACCACCTTGTTTGGCCTTTCCGACCTCAACTTTAATGCCGCAACCGCGCCTGGCTTGCCCTTTATTTTTGGCGATCAAAGCAACCAGGTATTCGAAAAAGCAAATCGCTACAAATGGCTTACCCAAAGCGATTCGGCCAACACCTTATTTACGCGGACCTTCAACAGCACCTTTACCGGCAAAATCACCATTGAACCTATAAAAGATTTTAAAATCGAATTGAATTGGTCGCGCAACGCTACCCGCAACAACAATGGCATTATGCGCTACGACCCCACCAGCGGAACCTACAACCCCATTAGTGCCGTTGAAACCGGAAGCTACAGCATAAGCGTCATCAGTTGGTCGTCTGCTTTTGACCAGGACAGTCCGGACAGTTTGATTTCGAGCACCTTTAGATCTTTCCTCAACAACCGCCAAACCATCTCTCAGCGCATTGGGCAGGAGCGGGGTTTGAGCGGTGACTCCCTGGATGCGGGCAGTGGGCTTTACAGGGGCTATGGGAAAACCCAGCAAGACGTATTGGTGCCTGCCTTCTTTGCGGCTTACACCGGAACCAACGCGGGCAGCGTTCCGTTGAACTTCTTCAAACAGATGCCCGCACCCAACTGGCGCATATCCTACGACGGATTGGCGAAATTGGAATCGGTGAAGCAGTATTTCAAAAGCCTAACCGTATCGCACAGCTACCGCTCTACCTTTAACATTGCCAGCTACACCACCAACCAATTCTTTCAGGACGATGGCCGCGGCAACTCCGTAACCCGCGACTTAAAAAACAATTTCCTACCCAAGAATGAAATTCAGGTGGTGACCCTTTCCGAGCAAATGGCCCCTTTAATTGGGTTCGACGGTACCCTTCAGAACAGCTTCTTAGCCAAATTGGAGATTAAGCGCGACCGCAACATTTCCTTGAGCATGGCCAACAGCCAGATAACCGAAATTCGGAGCAACGAAATCGTGACCGGTTTGGGGTATAAATTCAAAGATGTAATACCTCCTTTTGCCAAACGCTTTGGTTGGAGCTTGAAGAGCGATTTGAACCTGCGCCTCGACGTATCGTTCCGCCGCAACCAAACCGTTATTCGGCAGGTGGAGACCGCCCTTAACCAGCGCACCGCCGGAACCAACGTAGTGAGCATCCGTTTCAACGCCGACTACACCATCAACCAGCGATTGAACCTGAGAATCTTCTACGACCGCACCATCAACACCCCCCTCATCACCACCACCTTCCCCACCTCCAACACCAACTCGGGCATACAGCTGAGGTTTACCATTGCCCCATAAACCCCGTTTGTTGGGTGTACAAAACCATTACCTTTAGGCCCGTAAAATCACGCTGACATGCAATTCCCCGAAAACCTCAAGTACACCAAAGACCACGAATGGGTGCGTATAGAAGGCCAAGAGGCCGTAATAGGCATCACCGACTTTGCTCAGGGCGAACTGGGCGACATTGTATATGTTGAGATTGAGACCGAGGGCGAAACCCTTGCGAAAGAAGAAGTCTTTGGCACCGTGGAGGCCGTGAAAACCGTTTCGGATTTGTTTATGCCCCTCTCGGGCAAAGTACTGGCCATCAATCCGGGCTTAGAAGGCAACCCAGAGAAAGTAAACACCGATGCCTACGGCGAAGGCTGGATGATTCGCATGCACTTGGACAATCCTGCAGAAGTGAACGACTTGTTGGATGCTGCCGGATACAAAGCCCTCATCGGCCACTAAACGTAGTACCCGCACTTACCGACGCTTGGCGCTGGCATGGGCCTTGCTCATAGCCCTGCTGTGCGGCATACCGGGCAAGCAACTGCCCAGCAACCATTGGTTCGACCTCGTATCGTTGG
>JBEIVB010000218.1:0-2288 GCA_040374085.1 Flavobacteriales bacterium
AATGATGTTTGGGTTTGTATAGTCCATCACCATTTCGCTTACACCGGTCTGGTTGTCGATGCTCAAAATCTGCGACCAGGTGCTTCCACCATTCGTCGATTTGTATATCCCTCTATCGAAGTTGCGGGCCATAGGAACGCCCATAGAAGACGCATAAAGAATTTGCGAATTGGACGGATGAATCAATATTTTGGTAACAACGCCCACTTGTGTGAGTCCAATGTTGGTCCATGTGTTTCCTCCATCTGTGCTTTTGTACACCCCGTTGCCAATAAAGCAGGTAAACGGCGTATCCGGATCTCCGGTTCCGGCATACATGATGTTTGGGTTTTGGGGGTCGAATACGATTACCGATACGGCAAGGGCAGATTGGTTGTCGAAAACAGGTGTCCAGCTCTGGCCGGCATCTGTAGATTTAAACATGCCGCCACCCGGGCAACCGGCAAATAGGATGTTGGTGTTGGTGGGGTGCATGGCCAGAGCCGTTATGCGCCCTCCAATGTTGCTAGGCCCTTCCACCTGCCACGATAGGGTAGAGGACATGCGCGCCAGGTTGGCATCTACGGTGGCTTCCTGGACGGCCTTCTGAAAGGCGCGATAATCCAAGGCGGCATCCGGAAAAGAGCGCATAAATGCGAAGTGCTCGGCAGGTGCTTCTTTGTTTTCAGCTTCTCCTTTTTTCTCCGAAGCATTTGGCCATAGCATCCAACCTACCAAGCATATAGCAACAAGACCGCCAAAAGATGCAAGCCACCATGTTTTCACCTGTCCTGCAGGGGAATGCGATATTAGACGGTTTTTGCTGTTTGCCATATGAAACTACGAAAGACGTTTTATCAACTAAATGAACACCCAAACGGCCCACTTGTTTTGAGATTTTTGCTGGACCTTTCCATCAAAGTTACCCTTTTCGATGGTTGCAACAAATTCAATGGCGACAGAGCATTTTGGTAAATAGCGACAACAGAGAATTAAGCTTGATGTGCACATGGGTGCAAGCATGCGCGTTGGTCCATCGTTTCCCTATTCTACCGAGCCTTGCACAGGGTAGCTGGTATGCCAACGGTTTCAGGCTTAGCGAAGGTGGCAATTTAAAATACAAATGTTGATGCGGAGAACCATACGTTCGTTAACCACATCCCAGGAGGGCTCACCCATGCCCTTAAACCCCCAAACTTTATTGTTAAATGCGCCTTCGGAGCGCTGAACTGCCACTTTTGCAAGCCCGTGGTATGCACGGTTTTTATTATTCCTTCACGATTTTTACTGTCTGCTGTCTGCCATTTTTGTCCGTCAATAAAATAAATAACAATTGATTTGGTATGTTGCTTAAGTCAATAGTTAACTGTCCGTTTTGCATGCTTTTTTGATTTGACATAATCAAGCGCCCTTGGGTATCAAATACTTTTATTTGCGTTAATTCAAAACCGCTATGAATAGTTTTAATTGTCACAAAGTTTTTTGTCGGATTAGGATAAAAAGATAAAAAGTTAGGATTATCATCAATTTGATTGCTTGACAAAGGCAGGCTTATGTTTCGGATGACTTTGCCGGAATCACATTCTGACCACCAGACTTTCTGGGTTATTGTATAATTACCAACTAAAGTATAATTGTGTGTGGCTGTGCTAAAGTCCTGAAAAGGATGTGGCATTATCAACGTTGAATCCCCATCACCCCAATAAATCATTTTTTTATTTATCATGCTTGAAGAAGAATCAATAACTGTTACACTAAGACTGTCAGATTCAATGGAAAAATCGGTATGAAATTGATTTATTTTATAATACCCATGAACGTATGCTGAATCTTCTACTTGACTCCATGCTGTTTGTTGAAGCATATTAGCATCACTAATACTGATTCCTAATGGAGCTGGTGAACCAACCGCAGATTCATTATAAAGTACAGAATAAAGAACACAAGCATGTAAATATTGACCTTTTAATCCTGGATGATAATCTGTTGGTGAAGCCCACATGCCAGTTATAGTGGGATAATTATTAATCACATCTCTAAACGCATGTGCGGTTGGCAAATATGCGGCTCTCACTGAACGAGCAGCCAACGTATATTTATATATTATTTCAGCCTGCATATCCTCGTAGGGCTCAACACTCCAAGGATGCGTGTCAGGATAACCTGGAGTTGCATACAACAAGATTTTACTGCAGTTCGCTTTAGCAATCGAATCAATGATTCCAATCGGTCGGGAGAGACCAGGAATTTCGGGTTGAATATTGCCTGAGCTCTGCTCCTGTACAACGATGTAATCAAAACCCTGCGCC